>JAGDBR010000263.1 GCA_017958935.1 Lachnospiraceae bacterium
CCGCACGCAGAAACGCCGCCAGAAACGTCTTCTCGCGCTCCGCGCCCGGGTCCAGGCGAAGCACGCTGCCGAAGCGTCCGCCGCCCTGGCATCCGATCAGAACGTCTCCGCCCGCAAGCCCTGATCGTCGTCAGTCGTAAAAGGGAACGCGTCATTTCTTGTTTTTTGGGGGAGGGATCATGGTTCGGGAGGGGTGCTGCATTCGCTTTTCCGATCGGCAGCCGTGGAAATCTCGGAAAAAAAAGCGAAATGTATGTTGAAAAATGAAGGGACAGGATGTATAATACTGTTTCGAGATTACAAGCGTTGTCACGCACCCTCAAAACAAGCACGACCATGTCTTCTTCCGAATTGTTATCCGATCTGGCGAAACGCCGTCTGCGCCGTCTGAGCGCCGTCGGCTTCATGCTGTCTTTCCTCCTCTGGGCTGTCCCCTGCGGGATGTTTGCGCAGGACGCCGGGAACGACGAGGAGGAAGACGACGATTTCGGCGACGGTTTCGTGAACCCCGTCTACGAAGTGATCGACGAGGACGAGGATGAAGATTACGACCCGGTTGGCATGCGGCCCGCGGTGAAGCCGGCCGAGACCCCCATTGAGACGCCGGTCGAAAAACCGGAAGAGAAACCGGTCGAGAAGCCGGTCGAAAAGCCGGAAGAGAAACCGGTCGAGACCCCCATTGAGACGCCGGTTGAAAAACCGGAAGAGAAGACCCCTGCCGGAGAAAAACAGGCGGAAGACAAGGCGGCGGAGACTGTTCCGGTCGTAGCGGAAGACCATTCCGGGGCCGCTTCGCCGGTCAAAGTCTCGAAGACCCCCGACGCCGTCCCCGTCCATCATGAATACGCGAAGAAGCCGGTGTTCTGCCGCGAGAATGCCAAGGTCCTGGTCACCGGCGCGTTCTCCACGGTTCTGATCTGCTTCCTCATCGGCTACATCATCGTCACGGACTATTTCCGCCGCAAAATGCTGGCCCGGCTCCGCGCGGTCTTCAAGCAGATCCCCAGCCGCATCGTGGTCGGCAGCCGCAACGGCACGGCCCACTTCATCCATGTCGGAAAATTCGGCATGGACAGCGGCTTCGTCGAGTTCCCCGTGAACGAGCTGCCGGAATACGCCGACGAGACGTTCCGTCACGCATGGACCGAGGTGTTCGCCACCGGCGAGACGCAGAAATTCCAGATGGCGACCGGCAACCGCCACCGTTCCGTGGAGATGGCGCTCTTCGACGACACGAAGGCGTTCGGACGCGAGACGGCGTTCTGGATCTCCCACGACGTGGAGGAGCTGCTGGAGGCGCAGAACGAACTGAAAGTCGGCCTCGACAACCAGAAGGAACTGAACCGGCTCTTCGCCGCTTCCCTGAAGATGCTCTCTTCCGACGAGAAAGCCGAGGACATGACCGACCGGGTGCTGTCGTTCATGGTGTCCAGCGTCCGCGAGCACATGACGGCGGACGCCTGCTGCGTGATGAAGTACGACATCGAGAACAGCCGCATGGAGCTCTTCGCCAGCGACGTCTCCGGCGGACTGGCCCTGGCCGAGGGCAAACGTTTCATCGATCTGCCTGCGGAGAAGGACCCGAAGATCATGGATCAGCTGGAGAGCCACATGCCCGTGGTCATCACCGACTTCCCGGCATCGCTCTTCGTCGCCTCCGAATCCGATCCGAAGAAGGACGGCGCAGTCCGTCCGCAGAAGGTCGGCCTGTGCTTCGCCCCGGTCTTCATCGACGGCGAGCTCTGGGGACATATCGCCGTCATTTACAAAAAGAGCCGCCACGGCAAGTTCACCGACCAGTATCTCCAGTTCATGCAGGGCACGGCCCACGTGGTCGAGGCCATGCTCGAATACCGTTTCATCCACTCCCAGCTCGAGCG
>JAGDBR010000264.1 GCA_017958935.1 Lachnospiraceae bacterium
GACGTTACGCTTCTTGTCGCGACCGGCTGTCACCGCGGCACGACAAAAGACGAGCTTCGCGCGAAGGTCGGCGACGGGATCGTTGACCGGGAGAAGATCGCCGTGCATGACTGCGACGATCCTTCGTGCGTATATCTCGGGGACCTGCCGAGCGGCGCTCATTTCTATGTGAACAAACTGGCGGCCGAGACGGACCTGCTCGTCGCGGAAGGCTTCATCGAGCCGCATTTCTTCGCGGGCTTCTCGGGCGGACGGAAATCCGTTCTGCCGGGCATCTGCGCGCGCAAGACCGTGCTGGGCAATCATTGCGGCGCGTTCATCGACGATCCGCACGCGCGGACGGGCGTGCTCGACGGCAACCCGATCCATGCCGACATGGACAGGGCAGCGGAGATCGCGAAGCTTGCCTTCATCGTGAACGTCGTGATCGACGAGGAGAAGCATACGGTCGCGGCTTTCGCGGGGAACTACCGGAGCGCCCACCGGCGCGGCGTGGATTTCCTGATGCGGTTCTGCGGCGTGCGGGCTGTCCCCGGCGACATCGTCGTGACGTCGAACGGCGGCGCGCCGCTCGATCAGAACCTGTATCAGTGCGTGAAGTGCATGACAGCCGCGGAGGCGTCCTGTAGACCGGGCGGAACGATCATTGCGTTGGGAGAATGCGCGGACGGCGTCGGCGGCGATTATTTCTACCGCCAGCTTAAGGAATGCGAAACGCCGCGGCAGCTCTATGACGACCTGACCGCGACGCCGATGGAGGAAACGGAACCCGACCAGTGGCAGAGCCAGATCCTGGTGCGGATCCTGGATCATTACCGCGTGATCATGGTCACGCGCCCGGAACTTCGGGAAACCGTTGAAAGCATGAAGATGACGTATGCAGAGAGCCTTGAGGAAGCGCTGGAAATGGCCGGGGAAGGAGAGGTCACCTGGATCCCGAACGGGGTCTCGCTGGTCGTGACCGGTCAATAAGATGGCTACAAAGATCAGGCCCTTTACGGGCGTTACCGAGTATATCTTCGACGGACGGTACGTCCGCGATTTCAGCCGTCACATCCTGTACGAGCTCGACGGCCCTTACGTCAGGGATTTTTCCCGCAGCATCGTCTATAAGCTCGACGGCAACCGCATCCGGGACTTCTACAGCAAGATCCTCTATACCTTCGACGGTCAGACCCTGCGGTCCTTCAGTGGGGAGATCCTCCTGCGTGTCGACGGCAGATACATCCGCAGCTTCTTTCAGGAGATCCTCTACGTCGTCGAGGGTGACCCGCTGTCGCAGCATGAATGGATGGCGCTGCTGGCCATCCTGGCCTGAAAAGGCAGGCGGCGTCAGTACTCTTTTTCGACGTCATCGAGCCCGTAGGTCTTCAGGAAGGTCCGCAGGTCCTTGTCGTCCCGGATCAGCATGACTTCATGAAAGACGCCGGTCTTCAGGTCCTTGAAGCCCGCCGCCTGTTCGCCCGTGCAGATCGAGGCGCGGATGACCGGTTTTTCCACCGATGGATCGTATGCATGGACCGGCTTTTTCTTACCGAACAGTTTCATTTCGACCTCTTTCAGGCGCCCGCGTCAGGGCGCCTTTTGCTTGCCGTGCCGCGGTGTTCCGGCGGCTTTTGCCGCCTGACGGGCCGTTTCCGGCCGGGCGCTGCGGCTTCCTTCCGCCGGCGTCAGCCGCGTTTCTTCGCGATATCGTCCACCGCTTTCAGGATCTCGTCCCAGCCGTGCACGCGGATCATGCCGTTGGCTTCCGCGTCATACGTCCGGTTGTGCGGGGCATCCACGAGGATCTTCTCGTAGTCGCCGCCTTCGAGATTGTGCGGCCCATCGTCGATCAGCACGTCGCCGCGGATCATCTGCTTGCGCTTCGTGATGATCACATGGTCCCACTCGATGAAGGGGAAATATTTAAACAGCAGGTCGGACATCTTTTCCGCCAGCGATTCGTACTGCGTCGCCGTGACGATGTACACCTCGTGTCCTTCCTCGATCAGCTTCCGCACGCCCTCCACGGCGCCGGGGACCGGCTCGACCTTGCCCCAGAACCCGGGCTCGTCCGGAATGCCGTAGACCTCGCGTTTTGTCAGCCCCGGGAACGCTTCCGTCACGTTCCAGCTTTTCACGTCTTCCACCGTCGAATGCCGTCCGTAGCGCTCGTTCGTGCAGCGGATCCAGGCTTCGAGGAGCTGCTCGATCGTGTCGTCCATGTCGATCAGGATCGTCAGCGGCGCTCCGGCGGCCTCCCGGCCCGCTGCCGCCCCGGCCTGCCGGTTCTGCAGCGGCAACAGCTCCTGTGCAATCCGCACGAGCCTGTCATGGTCGTACATCAGCGTCAGGTCGAAGCGCTTCTCACCTGCGAGCATCTTCTCGAGGAAATACCGGTCGCCCTCCCAGGTCGGAAGCGAGAGCACCCGGTCCTTATCCACCCAGTGGAGCTCCCCCTCGCTGCAGGACGGGTCGATCGTTCCCGTGAAGCCGTCCGCCGAGAAGAGGTACATGTCATTGTCCTCGACGTCCGAAATGAACCGCACGATCCCGTAAAAGTGCCAGTGCGTGACCGTGAGCCCGGTCTCCTCGCGCACCTCGCGGATCATGCAGGCTTCGGCGTTCTCGCCGGGCTCGAACTTCCCGCCGACACCGATCCACTTGCCGCCGTTAATGTCGTGCTGCTTTTTATTGCGGTACAGCATCAGGTACTGCCCGTCTTTTTCGATATAACACAAGGTCGTGTTGAAAAACGGTTTCATAAGACTCCTTCCGCCTCGTGCGCATGTCCGCGGCCGGCTTCCTTCCCCTGCATCATATCAGTTTTCGGCCGCCTGCGCAAGGAAAAGTGCGGGCCGGCTGCGGCCGGCCGTGCAAACAGCAGGACCGGGCAACTGCGGGCCGGCCGTACAAACTGCAGGACCGGGCCGGCTTTCCCCGGACAGAAAGCGAGGGCCGGTGACCGGCACCGGCCCTCTATGGGGGGTATGTCATATGTTCAATAATTGTACGGCGTATTATTATCTTCTACCCAGTTGAAGCGCGGCGCGCTCACCAGCGGTTTTCCGTCAGCACCGATCAGCGGGGTCACACCCATGCCGTAGCCGCAGACCACGAACATATAATTCACGCCGGTCTCTTTATCCACCACGACCATCCTCTGGCCCGGGGTGGAGAGCTGTGAACCTTCCTTGTGGACCATTACGAAGCGGTCTGTCATTTTGTTTTTCATCTTCTGTCCTCCGTCAGCAAATAGCTGCCCGTATCTCTGTGTGCTCTTCTGTAGTCTTTGACCTTCTCAATGTCTTCCCTGCGGATCCATTCTTCCGAATAGCCGCAGCTGCAGCAGACGTAACGATCTACCGGGACCGCTGAGAAAATGGTCAATCCGACCATGATGTTGTTTCCGACACCGTAGGCGCCGCAATAACCGTCGACCGTCAGGATGTCGTTGCTGCCGCATTTCGGGCACATTTTCATGTGTTTCATCGTTTTATCCTTTTCCACCGCGCCGTCCGGGGCGCATTTATCATTGATTCTTTTCCGCGCGTCCGGCAAGGGGCGCTTTTGAAATAATACTTCTATACAGCCCCGCAAGGGGCGCCTTTGAAATGATTCTTCTGTACGGCCCCGCAAGGGGCGCTTAAAAATGATCCGGGCGGGTTCCCGTCAAGCCTCCCGGTGCGTTCCCCCGCCCGCCTGTATCGGCATCAGGCTTTCTGATGTTGAAACCATTATAAAAGAAGCCGCCCTTTGAAAAAAGAGCAGCTTCCGCGGATTAACCGTGTCTAATTTTGCGGCGCGCTGCAAAAAGGCGCTGCGCCTTACGCAAACCCGAACGCCGGCCCGTCTTTCTGCAAAAGCCGCGCGAACGTTTCGAACTTCTCCCGGATGTCCGGCCTGTCCATGAAATACTCGTGCGTAAAGATCTCGATGTACGGCTTCCCTGCCGCGCGCAGGTCCTTCCAGGCTGCTTCCGGGTCTTCCGTCTTCTCGAGGCGAAGCGCCGTCCGGATCAGGAAGAGCCCCCTCTCACCGTCCTCCAGCAGGAAGTCCTCCTTCAGTTTCCGCACCTCTTCTTCCGTCAGGTCGTACGGGATGCGGTCGTCGTCCGCGGACAGCAGCCCGCGGATGCCCAGATCCTTCCAGGCGCGGAGCGCATCCGCCGTCCCGGCGAAATAATGGATGCGCGGCACGAGGTCGAGCACCTCCTCCCCGCCGCAAAGCCGCGCGAGCGCCTCGTGCGTCTTCCGGCAGTCCTCCTGCGCCTGGTCATACGACGCGCGCACTTCCTGTGTCGAGAAATGCGTCGGCCCGTAAGCCGTCCCGTGATCCAGGGCATGGAAGCCGAGCTTCAGCCAGCCGGCATTCTCCTTGAACTGCGCCTGCAGCGCCTCCGGGAACGCGAATTCTTCCAGCGTCCTGAACCGCTTCCCGCCCGGCTGCCGCGGGTCGTCCTCTTCTTTCCTGAAAAAGCAGTAGCCCGAGAACGTGCAGCCGTACCGGCCGTGCAATTCCTTCAGGAAGCGGAGCACCGGCTGTTCGAAAATGTCCGTGTATCTGCCGCTGTCCAGGTCCTCCAGCGTGTCGAAAAAGTCATCGATCGAAAAATGAACATAGGGCGCTTTCATGCTCTCCTCCCGTCTTGCGAAAATGCTATCCTGCCGCGGCCTTGTCCGGCTGCCCTCACATCACCAGGTAGCCGCCGTCGACCGGGATGATCGCGCCGCCCAGGTAGTCGCTTGCGTGTGAAGCAAGGAACAGGCACGGGCCCTTCATGTCGTCGCCGGTGTCCCAGCGGTGCGCCGGGATCCGCTGCGTCAGCTCGTCATAGCGCTGCTGCGTGAAGCGCGGATGCGTCGGGTCCTTCAGCGCGGCGTTCATCTCCGTATCCATGTAGCCCTGGGCGAGGGCATTGACGTTGATGCCGTACTGGAAAAGGTCGTTGCTGAAGGCCTTCGTCAGCTGGGCGACGCCGCCCTTCGCGGCCGCATAGGCCGCGATCGTCTTGCCGCCGAAGAAGGAGATCATCGAGGCCGTCAGGATGATCTTTCCGTAACCCTTCGGCTTGAAGACGTTCGCTGCGTCCCGTGCAAGCCAGAAGACCGAATTCAGGTTCGTGTCGATGACGTCGTTCCAGTCGTCGTCCGGGAACTCGTTCGCCGGATGGCGCCGCTGGATGCCATGCGCGACGACGAGGATGTCCAGGTCGTTTCCGAGCTTTTCAAGGCACTCGCGGAAGGCCCTGCCGCACGCTTCCCGTTCGGAAAGATCCGCCTGCACGCCGTGGCAGGCAAAGCCGGACGCGCGGAATTCCGCGGCGACTTCATATAATTTTTCACTCGTCCCGATGATGCAGACCTCCGCGCCCGCTTCCATCAGCCCTTCGGCCATGCCTTTTCCGAGGCCCCGGGTGCCGCCCGTGACGATCGCTTTCTTCCCTTTGACGTCAAAAAGATCCATCCCTGTTCCCTCCGTGAGCGCGGCGCTCCCCGCCGCTGTTTCTGTATCTTTCTTTATTGTGGAGCATTTCCGCCGCTTTTTCAAGCAGAAAAAGGCGCAGGCGCCTCCGGGCGCCGCCCGGCCCCGCAAAAGTTCCGAAAAGCGCACAAAAAGACGGTCCTAAAGCCCTGAAAAGGGGCCTTAGGGCCGTCTTTCTTTCATGTGCGTAAACATGCCCGTCCGGGGCTGAACCCGCGGAAACAGGCCGTTTTACAGGGTTTACCGTTCGTCCCTTCTCCTGTACAGGAACAGCACTGCGGCAAAGCCCAGCCCGGAGCTTAAGAGCACCCACAGGTATGCCGGCCACCGGTTCAGATCGCCGGTATGCGGAATGCTGTCGTTCACGATCTCGGGCTTTTCGATGGCCTCGCCGTCCACGCTCCACTTCACGGACGCGCTGATCGTGCCGTCGCCGTTGTCGGTCAGCGTCACGGTCGCGGTAAAGATCCGGTCGTCGTAGATGATGTCTTCTTCCGGCTTCTCCGGGATGACTTCGTTCAGCGTGAACGTCAGCGTCGCTTCCGTCTTGCCTTCCTCGAAGACCGTCTCGTCCACGAGGACCGGCGTGAAGACGATCTTGCCGTCCGCGTCGTTGAAGACCGTCTCCAGAACGGTGCCCTTCTGATCCTTCAGTTCGAAGCTGAACTGGCCGTCCTTCAGTTCGCCGCCTTCGTAGATCTTCTTCGCCTCGAACGGGATCCCGCCTTCGGCATGATATTCGTTTACGAAGGTCTGCTCGATCAGTCCGCTGTAGCTGACGACCACGTCCAGCGTGCCGTCGCCGTTATCGGAGAAGTTCACCGTCACCGTCAGGGTGCCGGTCGTGTACGTCACGCCCGGGACCTTCCCTTCGGCTTCGCTGATCGTGTAGACGAGCGGCAGGCTGTCCTTGTCCGCGGAGAGCAGATACTCGATCGCCGTGAAGACGACCTTGCCGTCCTTGTCGTTCGGAACGACTTCAAGGACGTTGCCGTCCGCATCCTTCAGCTCGAAGCTGAACTCGCCTTCCTTCAGCGTGCGGCCGGTCAGTTCCTTCTTCGCTTCGAACACAGCCTCGCCCTTCGCGTCATAGACATTCGTGACCGTCAGGCTGTCTTCGCCGTCGTAGTC
>JAGDBR010000265.1 GCA_017958935.1 Lachnospiraceae bacterium
GGGACTGCTATTCGATCTCCGGCAAGGCGATCACCTTCCATGCGCCGGACGAGCCATATAACCACATCGAGATCTCCGGCAGCGCCTACGGCGACGTCGAGATCGTGGACGACGCCGGTACGCCGGCACAGAAGCTCTTCACCCGTCCGCAGGGCAAGGAGCGCACCGCGAACGACATCCCTGTCCGCCGCGCCGGAAAGATCAGCTTCACGAACGTGAAGATCGAGGAGCCGATCGCCGATTTCGCCCTTTACAACGTATATGAAGGCGTCGCGCCGGAAGGCGTGAAGCGCGTTTCCTACAAGGTGAAGCCCGGCGTCGCGGCAAACGACAAAGCGCAGGCAGCGCTGTCGGCCTTCATCGAGAAGCGCTACACCCCGTACGAGCGGAACCGCATGACGGCGGTCGCATCCGGCAAGCGTCCGGCGCTGAAGGCTGTCGACACGGAGAAGGCGTTCCCGTTCGCGAACATCATCGTGCCTTATCAGGCGGACGACACGCTCGGCCTGGACGGCATCGAAGTGAAGTTCAACGTTAAAAAGGCCGGCAAATACGCCGTCCGGATCATGGACCCGCTGTGGTACTACAGAACACTGGCACACTTTACGTTCGCGGCGGACGAAGGCGTGAAGACCGTCTGGTTCGACACGCGTGACCGCGTGCTGCCGGAAGGCCGCTGCCTGTACCTGACGTTCGCGGCGGAGGAAGTCCTGCCCGAAGACATCGAACTGACGACCGTCTTCAAGAAGGCGCAGGACGCGAAGGAAGAGCATTGCCTCGACCGGTTCACGCAGCTTCGCGACGCCTACGGCCACATGACCGAAGAGCGCCCGCTGCAGAAGGAATACAACCTGTTCAACCGTTATCACGGCGACATGATGGATCTTCTGAAGGTCGACCCGGACCACAAGCCCGGCATCTACTATCTGTACGACTATGAGATCCATTCGAACGCGCGTCTCGGCACGCCGCGTACACACGACGTGGAAGTGAAGGCCGAGCCGGTGCCGAAGGGCGTGCCGGCATGGGCGTTCCGCCAGATCGAGTACTTAAAGCGCTACAAGAGCCTGATCAACTGGTACATTGACAACCGCATGATCGAGAACGGCGAGCTGGGCGGCGGCCTGTCCGACGACGGCGACTTCGTGTCGCACTGGTTCACGCTCGTGAACATGGACTCCGACGCGGAGAAGGTCAAACGCGCGATCTACCGCAACACCGAAGCCTTCTATCAGCAGGGCATGTTCACGAACGGCCTCTGCTCGATCCAGGCGGACGAGCTGCACTCCTCGGAGGAGGGCCTGATCTCGCTCGGCAGCTGTCTGAACAGCGAACTGGGCAACCCGCTGTGGCTGGAGCGCGCGATGGAAACGGCGCGTCAGGTCGACTGGATCACCGGCATCAACGCCGCCGGACACCGCCACTTCAAGTCTTCGTTCTACAACGGATCGAAGATGGCGACCGAAGAGCCCTGGGGCTGCCAGCAGGCGAACTCCTTCGTCTCGATCGGCCCGGCATGGCAGGTGGCGCGCTACACCGGCAACAAGAAGCTTCTTCAGATCCTGAAGGAGCTGGCGGATTCGCAGCTCGCCCACTCGCATGAAGAGAGCGGCGGCGCGTTCGTCGCGTACATCCGCTTCGAAGACGACAAGGAAATGGAAGCCGTGAACCGGCGCGTCGGCAACGAACGCTCGATGATGGTCCCGGCGTCGTATCTTCTGAAGGACGAACGCTATTACAACGCCCTGCCCGAGTCGCGGCACGGCGTCAAGAAGACCCGCTTCGGCGGCGCCGATGAGACGGAGACCGGCATTGGCTTCCGGCCGTTCAAGCCCGGCACCGACGTGATCGACAAGAAGGCCATTGCGGCGCGCTACGAGCAGTGGAACAAGCTGGCGGCGATCCGCGAGTTCTACAACACGGACGGTTCCGCCTGGATCGACCGTATCTTCTTCAATGAAGAGACGCTGATCTGCGAGCGCCTCGGCGACCCGACCGACAAGCTTGCGCGCTACAACTACCCGACGCAGACGATCTCCTGGAAGTTCAACCGCGTCGGCGACGACGAGCGCGTCGGCATCCTGTCGCCCGTGACCGAGCCCGGCCATATCAAGCTGATCGTCACGAACATCTCGGACGACAAGGTCTTCGCGAACATCATCGGCAACCAGGTCGACCCGGGCATCTGGGAAGTGAAATACGGCGTCGATACGACCGACAACGACAAGCCGAACAAGGACGTGAAGACCTTCGAGGCGCCGTTCGAGTGGTCCGTCGGCGTGCCGGTCGAATTCCCGGCGCACGCGACGACGGTCGTGGAGCTTACGCTGAAGGAAGCGGGCGTCCCGTACTGGGAGCGCTGCGACCTGGGCGTCGGCCCCGAGGACGTGAAGATGTATATGCACGGCCTGAACGTGACGATCCATTCGCTCGGCGCGAAGCCGACGCAGGACGTCGAGGTCGTTCTGAAGAACAAGGACGGCAAGGTCCTGAAGTCCGCCATCCTTCCGGCGCTTCCGGCGCCCGACGATCTCTGGCCGCGCTACCGCGACGTCAGCTTCTACCTGAATCACATCGATTCGCTGGACGGCTGCTACGTGGAGATCGACCCGGACCACAAGCTCTGCGAACTGACCCGGGCGAACAACATCGTGAAACTGGACGGCATCGAGATCATCTGACCGGACGGAAAACGGGAGAGGGCCCCTGCGGTCCTCTCCCGGCCGGTCCGAAAAATGTAGTTGCTTTTTCAGGGAAGATGTTGTAAAATAACCTTTGCGTCATGACGGCGCAAAGCAAAAAGGCGTCTTAGCCAAGTGGTAAGGCGTAGGTCTGCAACACCTTGATGCGTCGGTTCAAATCCGACAGACGCCTTAAAAAGGACGGAGCATTTGCCCCGTCCTTTTTGTATGCCGTATTACTTTCGACGGCAGGAAGTTCCCGCGGTTTGGCCCGCCAAAAGCGGATCAGTAGCTTCGTGCAGGCACCAGGACGTTCCCGTTTTCCTCGAGTGAAAACGTATTGTTACGGAAAACGATCTGCCAGAGATGCACCGTCTGTTTTTCAGACTGGGACTCGACGCCTTTAACGCAAAGGTGCCCCTCAGCATCCTGATCCAGAGAAAGATCCACGAAAGTGTGATAATACAGATAACTCCCCAGAGACACTCCGTCAGAACGGTAGCCTGCCAGAAAAAAAGTAAACAGGCCGGATGTATCGCCGTAGCCGAGGTACCAGCGATCTTCCATTCCATCCCCGTCTGCATCAGCAGTGAGGACCTCATACATAGGACGCCTCAGCTCCGGGTGATCTGCAATCGACCAAAACAGCAGGTCCGTACAATGCGCATAAGCAGTGCCCTCTCCCGGCGGCATCCCTGCAGGACGAAGCCCGTTGTGATTCGCTTCATACGATGCTTCAGGAGAATCCGCAAGAAGATAACCCTTATACACGGCTTCAAAGCGCGGCATTACAGATTCATTCAGACAGCGATAAGAATCATCAACCCAGTCCCATTTGGAAGTGGTCGGGTCTTTTATATAATACGACAGTCGGAAAAACGCCCCGTCGTAATCCAGCTCTTTCAGAATGTATTGTCCCTGAAGCGGAGTGTCCCCCTGATAAATGCGTATCGAGGTCGGCTTTTTCTCCCGGACCCTTTCCAGGAATTCCTGCCACAGATGTTCCCCATGCTCCATTTCAGAGCCGCTCATGACTACACAGCCGTCACGCTCTGCCGAAAAAGCGGAATAACCCTCCTTAAGATCGGCAAGCGGCGCCCAGTCATTATTGTACTTCTCCCAGGTCCTTTTCCTGTTATTCTGATAATCTTTCATCAGGAGCACTGCGATGATGATCCCTGACACGGCCAGTACCAGGGCGGTGATCCACCACATTTTACGCCTCCCCAGCCGCTCTTTCCTTTCGCTGTATTCGGACAGCATGCGCATGGATTTCTGTGTTTCCGCGTCATCCTTATTTCTTTCGCCGTTAATCAATTCCGTTATACTGATATGGAAGAAGTCGGCAATGTTCAGGAGCATCTGAAGATCCGGAAGCGCTCTGCCGGTTTCCCAACGGGATAGCGTTTTCGGAGAGACAAATAAAGAATCCGCAAGCTGTTCCTGGGTCAGAGATTGCTCTTTTCGAAGCGCTTTCATAAAGAGTCCAATTCGCTTTTGGTCCATGGCGTCATCCTCCCTATGCTGATCACATGGCTTAAGGATATCAGAAAAAGCCGGAGAATAAAAGGACAGATTTTCAGAATCCGCTGTTTGACTGCCGGAGATGCATCGTATGAAGCGAAAATCCGATTTCCTGATGCGCATCATCCGGGGGCAGCAGTTTGCGCCACAGGTCCTGTTTTCGGAAAAGTTTCTCTCCGGGGCTTCCCCGAAATGTTCTGCCTGTGGTAGAATAGAAAAAACAGATTCCGGAGGACAGATCATGAAGTGGGCAATTTTAGCGACAGGAAATATTGCGCGGCGCTTTGCGGCGACCGTCAATGCGATGAAGGAAGCGGGCGAGGACCAGCAGGTGCTGGCCTGCGCCTCGAGGACGATCGAGAAGTCCGAGACGTTCGCGGCGGAGTTCGGCATTCCGCGCGCATACGGCAGTTATGAAGCGATGCTCGCGGACCCGGACGTCGAGGCGGTCTACATTGCCTCGCCGAACAATCTGCATTTCGAGCACGCTGTGATGTGCCTGAACGCGGGCAAGCACGTGCTGTGCGAAAAACCGTTCACGACGGCGAAGGAAGACGCCGAGCGCCTGTTCACGCTCGCGAAGGAGAAAGGCCTGTTCATCATGGAGGGCTTCTGGATCCGTTTCCTGCCGGCACATCAGAAAATGATGGAGATCGTGAAGAGCGGGGAGCTCGGCAAGGTCGTGTTCGCGCGAGTGGATTACGGCTTCACGGTCAGCGGCGCCCGGAAGATCCGGAAGTTCGACCCGGCACTGGCGGGCGGCGCATTGCTGGACATCGGCGTCTACAACCTCGGCTTTTTGAGAATGGTCATGGGCGATGAGGACCCGGTCAGCTATTCGGTCGTTTCGCACATGAGCGAGTTCGGAACGGACGATTTCAGCACGATCCAGCTCGTCTATCCGGACGGCAAGAGCGCGAACGCAACGACCTCGATCGGCATTACGATGCCGCGCGTCGCGTCGGTCTTCTGCGAGAAGGGCGCGATCCATTACGACGATTTCCAGGTCGCGGACAGGATCACGGTCGTGCCGGAGGGCGGGGAGGCCCGAACGTGGGAATTCCCGATCCTCTACCGCGGGTTCGAATACCAAATCCGCGAGGTCTCGCGCTGCGTCGCGGCAGGCATGAACTCCAGCGACGTGCTGAAGCCGGAGGACACCATCGCGATCACGGGGCTGATGGAGGACATCCTGCAGGAGATGGCACAAGCCTGAAGAACAGCATAAAGCACGGGCCGGAACGAAATGTTCCGGCCCGTTTTTTTCTGCGGCGTGTCGGGGAGAGCCTCCCTGCCGCCTTACAACAGCTTCAGCAGCGCGTCCGTGCACTCCGACGTCGTGGCCGTGCCGCCCTGGTCGGGCGTCAGATGGTCGCGTGTGACGAGCAGCGTCTCGATTGCGTCGATGATCTTCTTGCCCCAGGCTTCGTACCCGAAGAAATCCAGCAGCTGGGAGGCGGACCAGACGGATGCGAGCGGGTTCGCGATGCCCTTGCCGGCAATGTCCGGCGCGGAGCCGTGGATCGGCTCGAACATGGACGGGAAGGTGCGCTCCGGGTTCAGGTTCGCGCCTGCCGCAAGGCCCATGCCGCCGGCGATCGCCGCGCCGAGGTCCGTCAGGATGTCGCCGAACAGGTTCGACGTCACGACGATCTCGAAGCGCTTCGGATTCTTCACCATGAACATTGAAGCCGCGTCGACGAGCAGGGAATAGGTTTTGACGTCCGGATAACCGGCGCCGACCTCCCTGAAGATCTGATCCCAGAAGACCATCGAGTAATTCAGCGCGTTGCCCTTGCTGATGCTCGTCAAGGACTTGCCTTCCTTGCGCGCAAGCTCATACGCGTAGCGGATGACGCGCTCGCAGCCTTTGCGGGAGAACACGCCGTCCTGGATCACGACCTCCTGCGGGGAGTTCGGATAGAGCCAGGCGCCCTGGCCGCTGTATTCGCCTTCGCTGTTCTCGCGGATGAACGTCATGTTGACGTCCTCCGGCTTCACATCCTTCAAGGGGCAAGGCGCGCCGTGCAGGAGCTTCACCGGCCGCACGTTGACGTACTGGTCGAAGTCGTGGCGGATCTTTAAGAGCAGGTCCCGGAGCGAAATGTGGTCCGGCACGCCGGGATAGCCGACCGCACCGAGCAGGATCGCGTCGAATTGCTTCAGCGTCTCGATGCCGTCCGCCGGCATCATTTCGCCGGTCTTCAGGTAGTATTCGCAGCCCCACGGGAACCAGGTGAATTCGAACGCCAGCCCGCCGTCGAGTTCTGCGACGCGGTTCAGGACCTTGACCGCCTCGGTCATGACCTCCGGGCCGATCCCGTCTCCCGGGACGACCGCGATCTTCAAATGTTTCATTTCTCCCCCTTATCTTCGGCGGCAGGGCCGCCCTTCAGCAGGTATATTTCACCGGTGGATGCGCTCCAGGTATTCGTTGAACGCGCGCTTCAGAAGCGATACGTCGCCGCCGATCCAGAAGACATTCGCGCCGTACTTTAAGTCGCGGTCGACGGACTCCAGGTCCGGATCGTAGATGCCGCAGGACATATGATGCCGGTGGCAGATCTCGAAGAATATCTCGTACTGTTCGTGCATGACGGGATGGTCGAGCTCACGCGGCACGCCCATCTGGATCGAGAAGTCGTTCGGACCGATGATGAAGGCATCGATCTGATCGCCGTATTGCGCAATGATGTCTTCCATGGCCGCGAGGCCCTTCTGCGACTCGATCTGCAGGACCAGAAGGCGCCCCTTCTGGAATTCGTCGAAGGTCTCGCCGTCCCGCATGATGCCCCAGCCGCCGTAGCCGGTCCGGCCGACAGGCATGAAGCGGATCGCGTCGACGGCGGTCTTGACCTGTTCCACGGACTCGACGCGCGGGATCATGATACCGTCCGCGCCCATGTCGATCGCCTTCGCGATCAGGTGGTAAAGGCAGTCCTCCACGCGGACGATCGAGGGCAGGCCCATGGCCCGGCAGGTCATCGTCAGCGGGATCAGGTCCTCGGTGCCGTAGACGCCGTGCTCCTTGTCGATCAGAACACAGTCGCCGTCCTCGTAGGCCTGCAGGATCAGGGGACTCGTCATCACCATCATGTTGGCCATGGAGATCTTTTCACAGTTGTCGAATTTCTCTTTTAAGCGTTTGTACTTGTCCATGCGTCTCCTTTCGCGTCCGCCGCAGCGGAAGAAAGCAGCGGGAACCCTGTCCCGCCGCGTTTACTGGCTATTTTTCAGAACGACCTTCAGGTTCGTGTCCTCGTTGAAGGTGTTCACATTGTACAGGAACAGGATGTCGGTGAAGCCGCCGGCGCCCGCGAGCGCGTCGATGTCTTCATAATAATAACGCGGGTCGACGATCTGGATCTCGTCGAAGTCTTCGATCAGGAACGGGATGAAGGCGTTCGCGTAGGAATCCTTGAAGACGAGCAGCTTCCGGCCGGTGCCGGCGGAGGTCCGGATCTCGATCAGCGGATGGTTGCCGCCGAAGAAGACCTGATACGGATCGTCGCCGTCGAGTTTGTCAGCCTGATAGCAGGTCGCCGTACGCTTCGTCTCGCTGACGTACTGGACCGTGTAATAGAAATCGTCCGGGAAGCCGACGATCTCGATCGAGTCGGGCGTCTTCACCGAGAAGCCGGACTCCGCGGCGAGCGACCCGATGAACGTGTTGCAGACGGTCGAGAGCGCGAGCGTACGGTCCGCGCCCGGAAGATCCATATATTCGCCGGAAGCGAGCAGGCGGTAGGCAAGCCGCGCGGCCGCCGTCTTCCAGTGGTGGTCCGTCCGGTAGTAGAGCTGCGTCGTTTCCTTCGCGTCATTGAAGACCGGCCGCACGTCGGGCATCAGGTACCGCAGCGGCGCAGCCGCCCCCTGCGGGTTCAGATCGGCATAGAACCGGTCGATGTAGGCGTTCTGGTCGTCGGTGACCGCGGCGGGCGGCAGGGTCTCTGCGTTGACGGAGACAGCGTTCGGGACGAGCAGGAAGTACTTGTTCACGTCCGGATAACGGGCGGCGAAGGCCTGCAGCGCCTCGACGGTCTCCCGGTAATTCTGCTCACCGGCGAAGGTGAACTTTTCAGCCAGCGCGCCGTCCCGCATGCGGTAGACGCCGTGCGACTCGTTCTGTCCGGCGACGCTGACGATCGCGGTCTTCACGCGCATGAAGAAATCGCGCAGCGGGAACTGGTCGGCCGCCCAGTCCTCGATGCCTTCCATGAAGGAACCGTCCGTGACGGACGACAGCGAGAACTTCGGGAACTGCGACAGGTTCCGCTTTTCAGACGCCGAATAAGCCTTCTGCGGGAGCGCGGCGAGCAGCGCCGCCAGCGCGAGCACGAAGGCGATGAAGAGAACGGCAATGATTTTCCGAAGTTTTTTCATACCGGCCCCCTAGAAGCGGAAGTACAGGAACGGGTTATAGCTCTGCGAGACCATGAAGGCCGTGCAGACGAACAGCAGCAGTACGGTCAGGATGCCGAGCACGATGCGGCCCGACCTGCTGCGGGTCATGGTGTCATGCATCGTACGGACGATCGGGAGCGCGCAGAATCCGCACAGGATGAAGAGCACCCAGTTCGTCGACAGATAGTAGAGCGCAGTGCTGTCGGCAAAGCCGCGCGAGGCGGCGCCGAACATCGCGCCGAGCGTCGTCAGGATCTGCGGCAGCGTGTCGGACGAGAAAATGACCCAGCCGACGATCACGAGGAGCAGCGTCAGGATCCGGTTGATGAAACGAGGCACCGGCAGGCGGTCCCACACGTATTTTTCGAACAGCAGCAGGAGGCCGTAATACAGGCCCCACAGCACGAAGTTCCAGCTCGCGCCGTGCCAGAGGCCGGTCAGGAACCAGACGATCAGGATGTTGCGGATGTGCTTCCAGACGCGCACGCGGTTGCCGCCGAGCGGGATGTAGACGTACTCGCGGAACCAGGTGGACAGCGAGATGTGCCAGCGCCGCCAGAAATCGGTCACGCTGTCCGCGATCTAGGGATAGTCGAAGTTTTTCACGAAGCGGAAGCCGAGCATCCGCCCGAGCCCGCACGCCATGTCGGAATAGCCGGAAAAATCGAACTAGATCTGGAAC
>JAGDBR010000266.1 GCA_017958935.1 Lachnospiraceae bacterium
ATGATCTCACCGCCGTCGCGGAACGCGGAGATCTCCATGTACGGGATCTCGCCGTCCTTCGCGCAGTCTTCCTCACGGATGATGATATCCTGAGAAACGTCCACGAGACGTCTGGTCAGATAACCGGAGTCCGCGGTACGAAGAGCCGTATCGGACATGCCCTTTCTGGAACCGTGTGCCGACATGAAATACTCCAGGACATTCAGGCCTTCGCGGAAGTTCGAGGTGATCGGGAGCTCGATCGTGTGACCGGTCGTGTCGGCCATCAGGCCGCGCCAGCCGACGAGCTGCTTGATCTGCGACTTGGAACCGCGGGCGCCGGAAACAGCCATCATATAGATGTTGTTGTATTCGCCGAGCGTCGGATAGATGTAATCCGTCAGCTCGTCGTCGGCATTCTTCCACGCCTGGATGACTTCGCGGTAACGCTCCTCGTCGGAGATGAGACCGCGGCGGTAGTTCTTCGTGATCGTATCGACGATCCCCTGCGCCTTCTCAATGAGTTCCTGCTTCTCCTTCGGGATGATCATGTCGGAGATCGAAACGGTCATGGCCGCGCGCGTCGAATACTTGTAGCCGAGGGCCTTGATGTTGTCCAGCACTTCGGCCGAGTTCGTCGCGCCGTGCGTGTTGATGACCGCTTCCAGGATGCCCTTCAGCTTGCCGCGGTCGACGAGGAAGTCGATCTCCGGCAGCAGCTGGTTCGCCTTCTTCGAACGGTCGACGAAACCGAGGTCCTGCGGAATGATCTCATTGAAGATCAGTCTGCCGAGCGTCGTCTCGACAACGCCCGTGACGGTCTTTTTCTTGATCTCGCGGGTGAGACGCACCTTGATCCGCGCGTGCAGGTCCAGGCACTTGTTCTCGTACGCCAGGATCGCTTCGTCGGGGCTCTTGTAGATGTTCCCCTCGCCGAGGACGCCCTTGCGCTCCTGCGTCAGGTAGTAGATGCCGAGGACCATGTCCTGCGACGGAACCGCCACCGGGCCGCCGTCCGACGGCTTCAGCAGGTTGTTCGGCGAAAGCAGCATGAAGCGGCACTCCGCCTGCGCCTCTTCCGAAAGCGGAAGGTGCACGGCCATCTGGTCGCCGTCGAAGTCCGCGTTGAACGCGGTGCAGACGAGCGGATGAAGCTTGATCGCCTTGCCTTCGACAAGGATCGGCTCAAACGCCTGGATGCCGAGTCTGTGCAGTGTGGGCGCGCGGTTCAGCATGACCGGATGCTCGTGGATGACGTCTTCCAGGATATCCCAGACACAGTCTTCCACGCGCTCGACCATCTTCTTCGCCGCCTTGATGTTGTGCGCGATGCCGCGGCCGACAAGCTCCTTCATGACGAAGGGCTTGAACAGCTCGATCGCCATCTCCTTCGGCAGACCGCACTGATAGATCTTCAGCTCGGGGCCGACGACGATGACGGAACGGCCGGAATAGTCCACGCGCTTGCCCAGAAGGTTCTGGCGGAAACGGCCCTGCTTGCCCTTCAGCATGTCGGAGAGGGACTTCAGCGCGCGGTTGCCGGCACCCGTGACGGGGCGGCCGCGGCGGCCGTTGTCGATCAGCGC
>JAGDBR010000021.1 GCA_017958935.1 Lachnospiraceae bacterium
AATGCGCTCGTCTACGGCCTTCTGGCCGGCGTCGGCTTCATCGCGCTCGTCCCGATGCTGCTGTCCGCGCTGCTGACCCTGGTCCCGGCGTGGGCGGACTATCTGACGACGAACGACAGCGCGAACCAGTACATCTCGCTCGGCCTGCAGTTCGTTGTCACGCTGGCGGCGTTCACCGTCGGCATGATCCTGCTGAAGCGCAGCAGCGAGAGGACGCACCAGAAGCTGAATCTTTCGTCCGGCATCATGTTCGGTTTCGGCATTTTCCTGGTCGGGATCTTCATCGGCCAGCAGCTGAGCTTCTGCGCGCAGTACATCCCGTTCGCGCTCTCCGTGAACCGCGCGGGCTATGACGCGACGATCGAGGCCGCCATGGAAGCGGGCATGACCGAGACGGAGGCCGCGGATTATCTGAAGAACATCGCGGGCGTCATCGATTCGGGCTTCGTCTTCACCGCCGTGGCGTTCCTGCTCAAGGGCGTCATCGAGATCTTCGCGGGCGGCGTTTCCTACGGCCTGATCACGGGCAAGCTGCCGAAGCAGCTGTACGCGTGGCTCGTCGCCGCGGTCGTGATCCTCTTCGGCGTGGACGCCGTGTTCTACACCGTCCAGGCCGGCAACCTGGCCTACATGATCCTGATGGCGGCCTTCGCGGCGGTCTACGCGGTCGTTTCGGTCATGATCTTTAAAAAGCACCTCCCCGATGAGTGGGACGATTTCAAAGCAGTCCAAAAAGGCAGTACGAGCGGCTTCCCGAGGAAAGATAATACGCCGAAGAAGATGCCGAAGATCGAAATGCCGAAGGAGTGAGCATGGCGAAGATCTACAAATGCCCCGGCTGCGGGGGTGAGCTCGTCTATCAGAGCGGCACGGACCAGATGGTCTGTCCGCACTGCGGGCGTACGGTAGCGGTCAGTGCGCTGGAAGAGATGATCAATGCCGGACAGGCGGTCGGTCTGTCGGGCGGCGCACAGACGGATAACGCCGGCAACGGCATCCGGGAGTATCATTGCCCGGCCTGCGGCGCGGCGATCGTCGCGGACGAGAATACGGTCGCGACGTTCTGTTCCTTCTGCGGGAACCCGACGCTTCTGGAGGAGCGGGCTTCCGGGGAATTCAACCCGAGCCGCCTGATCCCGTTCCAGTTCGACAAGAAGCAGGCGCAGGAAAAATTCAGACAGTGGGCGCGGCAGGGCAGACTGACCCCGTCGTCCTTCCATTCCCAGGCGGTCATGGACAAGGTGTCCGGCGTGTACGTCCCGTTCTGGCTCTACAGCTACACGACGAACGTCGAACTGGCCGGCAACGCCGCGATCCATCACATCGAGCGGCAGGAGACGCAGGAGATCATCACGACCGACCATTTCACCTTCCACCGCGTCGTGACCGGCGACTACGAGAACGTCCCGTACAACGCGTCGGCTTCGATGCCGGACGACGACATGCAGGTCCTGGAGCCGTACGACTACAGCCTGCTGAAGCAGTTCTCGATGCCGTACCTGTCGGGCTTCTTCGCGGAGAAGTTCACGTACAAGGCGGACGAACTGAAGGGACAGGTGCAGAACGCGCTCCGCGATGACATCGTCAGTGCGGCGCTCAGCACGGTCGCGGGCTACGACGAAGTGCAGCCGGCGATGACGAACGTCGAATTCTCGAACGAGAAGACCGAATACGTCATGCTGCCGGTCTGGACGCTGAACTACACCTATAACGGTAAAAAATACCCGATCTACATGAACGGCGCGACGGGCAAGATCGACGGCGTCCTGCCGACGAGCAAAGGAAAGACCTTCGCGATGTTCGCGATCATCTTCGTGATCGTCTTCGTGATCGCGTTCTTACTGGGGAGGGCATGAACATGAAAAAGAAAGCTCTTCTGATATTCGGCGCGCTTCTTCTGGCCCTCTGCCTGTGCGGCTTCACCTATACGGGCGGGCGCTACATCTACGACGACACCGGCAGCATCACCGAGTCGAAGGATCTGGACAGCCGGATCGCCTCGATGCGCGACGAACTCAAGGCCGACGTGGTCGTCGTCATGACGCAGAACCCCTCGACGTCGAACTACATGCAGGCGGCGAAGCAGGAACTGCTGAAATACGTCGGCGCGACCGGCGGATACGGCGAGAACGGCGAGGCCGTCATGCTCTACATCGACCAGGTGAACCGCAGGTTCGCGATCGTCGAGCATAACGCATCGGACCGCTACCTGTTAAGCGACAGCGAGATCGACGCGATGACGGCCGAAGGCAGCGCGCTGACGGCGCGGCTGACGGCGGGCGATTACAACAACGCCTGCGTCCAGTTCATCTCCTACGTGCAGGATGCCGCGAAGCCGGGCTTCTTCCAGACCGTGTTCGGATGGCTGACGACGGCGCTCGGCGTCGGCGGCGCGGCGACCGGCATTGCCGTGGGCGCGCACAAATCGCGGCCGCGGGTCTCGAAGCGCCACTACCTGAACCGGAACACGTTCCAGACGCTGATGCAGGATGACGTCATGACCGGTCAGACGCAGCAGGTCCGGGAGATCCGGAAGGAGGAACCGCCGGCAGCCCATGTGGCGTCGGGCGACCTCGGCGACCATGTCCACGGCGGCGGCGGAAGCTTCTGACCGTTGGAAAACCGGCAAAAAAGCCGGAAACATGAAAATTTGTGAGAATTGACGGACCGCCCGGCGAAAAGCCGGGCGGTTTTGCCGTTTTGCCCAAGAAATCACCCGTATACGCGCAGAATATGCACATAAACAGAAGTATATACATTCAAAAGGCGCATAATACGGCAATACATTGCAAAAATATGCAGAAAAAGGCTTGACAACCTTCTCCTCATCCTTTATACTACGCTCAATCGTTCCGCGAAGGACAACGAAGGAGCGAGAAGAGGAGAGAAATTATGAAGAAGAAATTATTCGCGATCATCGCTTCCGTTACCATGCTGGCGGTTCTGCTGGCGGGCTGCTCCAAACAGGGCGGTTCATCCAATATCAAGACCGTTACGCCCGGTACACTGACCGTTGCCCTTTCCCCGGACTTCGCGCCGATGGAATTCGTGGACACGTCCAAGACCGGCCAGGACCAGTACGTCGGCTTTGACGTCTTCCTTGCGAAGTTCCTCGCGGAAGACATGGGCCTGAAGCTGGAGATCAAGGCGATGGGCTTCGACGCCTGTCAGGCAGCCGTCCAGGCCGGCGCCGTCGACATGTCGATCTCGGGCTTCTCCTATACGGAGACCCGTGCCCAGGGCTACAACCTGTCCGACTACTACTATGCGGGCGACAATGAGACGAAGCAGATCATCATCACGACGGCCGCGAACGAAGGCAAGCTGACGACTGCTGCCGATTACTCCGGCAAGACCGTCGGCGCACAGACCGCTTCCCTCCAGATGAACTACTGCACGACGCAGCTGCCGTCCGATGCGATCATCAAGGAATACGGCAACATCGACACCGCGATCGAAGCGCTCCGCAACGGCATGATCGACGCCGTCGCCGTCGCTGAAGGAAACGGCAACGTCATCATCAACAACGTTCCGGGCCTGATCAAGACCGGTTTCGAATTCGAAGTGGCCGAGGAAGAGGAGAACAACCTGATCCTGCTGCAGAAGGGCAACGACGCGCTGACCGAGATCGTGAACAAGTCCCTTGCGAAGGCTTATGAAGCCGGCTACTATCCGCAGTGGTACGCACAGGCGCAGGAACTGGCCGGCCTTGACACCGCGGAAGAGGTCGTCATCCCGGACGAGACCGAAAGCGGCGCCTCGAACTGACGGAACGCACGGAACACAGCCGTTCCGTACCCAATATACATGATCCCCTGAAACCCGTTCTGCGGCTTAAGCGGTTCACCGTTTAAGCCGCGCTTTTTAACGGCGGACCCCTGCGAGGAATTGAAATGATCGGTTTTTTCAGTAATATCGCCAGGATCCTGAAAGGATACTGGTACATCTATTTCGTGACCGGCGTCGCCTATACGATGCTGCTGTCGGTGATCACCGTATTCTTCGGTGCGCTCATCGGCCTGCTCGTGTACTTCGCGCGCCGCTCGTCGTTCAAGCCCCTGCATTGGCTCGGCACCGGCTTCGTCGCGCTGATCCGCGGCACCCCGATGCTGCTGCAGCTGTACGTCGGCTATTTCCTGGTGCCGAAGATCCTGCCGTTCCAGGTATCGGAATTCGCGAGCGTCGCGGTCGCCCTGGCGCTGAACTCGGGCGCCTACGTGTCGGAGATCTTCCGGTCGGGCATCGAGGCCGTCGACAAGGGCCAGATGGAGGCCGCGCGTACGCTCGGCCTGTCCTACGGCCAGGCGATGAAGAAGGTCGTCCTGCCGCAGGCCATTAAGAACATCCTGCCGGCCCTCGGCAACGAATTCATCATGATCGTCAAGGACACATCCCTCGCGTCCACGTTCTTCATCGGCGACATCATGACGTCTTACCTGAAGGTCAAGGGCATCACCTACCTGCCCTTCGAGAACCTGACGATCGTCGCTATCATTTACTTCGTCCTGACATTCGGCTTGAGCAAGCTGCTGGGCGTGTTTGAAAAGAGGTTGAAGCGCAATGACTGACAAGCAGATCGAAATGATCAAGACCGTTGGGCTCGAGAAGAGCTTCATCATCGGCAATAAGGAAAAACTGGAGGTCCTGAAGGGCATCGACGAGACGATCTACAAAGGCGAGGTCGTCACGATCATCGGGCCGTCCGGCGGCGGCAAGAGCACGTTCCTGCGCTGCCTGAACCTGCTGGAGCAGCCCGACGGCGGGCAGATCTTCGTCGAGGGCGTGGAGATCACGGACCCGAACATCGACATCGACCTGCACCGGCAGAAGATGGGCATGGTCTTCCAGCATTTCAACGTTTTCCCGAACATGACCGTGAAGCAGAACATCACGATGGCGCCGGTCCTGCTGAAGAAAAAGACGCAGGAGGAGGCCGACGCGCAGGCGGACGAGCTGCTGAACCGGATCGGCCTGTACGACAAAAAGGACGAGCATCCTTCGCGGCTTTCGGGCGGACAGAAGCAGCGTCTCGCGATCGTGCGGGCGCTGGCGATGGACCCGGACGTCATGCTCTTCGACGAGCCGACGTCGGCGCTGGATCCCGAGATGGTCGGCGAGGTGCTCGACGTCATCAAGCGGCTGGTCAAGAGCGGCATGACCTCGGTCATCGTCACGCACGAGATGGGCTTCGCGAAGGAAGTCTCCGACCGCGTGCTTTTCATGGACGGCGGACTGATCGTCGAGAGCGGGACCCCCGAGGAACTGTTCAACGATCCGAAGAACCCGCGTACGAAGGACTTTTTGAGCAAGGTCCTGTATTGAGGACGGACGCCCCTGCCGGCTGCAGGAAGGAGGGACAGACGATGGACAAACAGCAAATCTACAGCTTTATCGACGCGCACGCGGCGGAATATGCCGCGATCTCGCACGAAATATGGGGGTTTGCGGAGCTTTCGCTGAAAGAGCAGCAATCGGCCGCACTGTACGTCGAAGCGCTTAAAAAGGCCGGTTTTGAAGTCGAGACAGGCCTTTCGGGGATCGATACGGCGTTCCTCGGCAAATACACGGCCGTGGAAGGCGGGCCGGTCATCGGCATCCTCGGCGAATACGACGCGCTGTCGGGCCTTTCGCAGAAGGCCGGGAGCACCGTGCGGGAGCCGGCGGACAGGAAGGACGACGCGGGCCACGGCTGCGGGCACAACATGCTCGGCGCCGGCTCGTTCGCGGCGGCCTGCGCCGTGAAGTTCTTCCTGGAACAGACGAAGACGCCCGGGACCGTGATCTTCTACGGCTGCCCCGGCGAAGAGGGCGGCGCCGCGAAGGCATACCTCGCGCGCGACCGTTACTGGGAGCAGCTGGACGCGGCCTTGTCCTGGCATCCGTCGGGAAAGAACGCCGTCACGAGCGGAACGAATAATTCCTGCACCCAGGTTTTATATAAATACAAAGGGGTCGCCGCGCACGCCGCGGGCAACCCGGAAGCGGGCCGTTCCGCCCTGGATGCGGTCGAATTGATGAACATCGGCGTCAATTATCTGCGCGAGCACATGAAGAAAGAGTGCAGCGTGCATTACGCGATGGTCGACGGCGGCGGGATCTCCCCGAACGTCGTACAGCCCCACGCGTCCGTCCTCTACATGGTGCGCGCGTGCCGGGTGAAGGACACGCTGGATCTGCAGGAACGGGTCGACAGGATCGCCGAGGGCGCGGCGCTCATGACGGGGACGACTTACGAGCGGATCTTCGTCGACGGGACCGCAAATCTCGTCCCGAACAGCGTTTTGGAAGAAATTCTTTGGAAAAATATGCATTTTTCGCCGCTTCCTGTTTACACGGAAGCCGAAATGGAGTATGCTAAACAATTGAGAGAGACCTTTGCGGAGGATGACGGGAAACCGGCACTGTCCGACAAGGTCGAGGAGTGGCATACGACGGAAGATTTCAAACCGGGTTCCACGGATGTCGGCGACGTCAGCTGGCAGACCCCGACCGGGCAGATCGTCGCGGCCACGTTCCCGCAGGGTTCGCCGG
>JAGDBR010000267.1 GCA_017958935.1 Lachnospiraceae bacterium
ACGTGTCCAAGCTGAACGTCGAGAAGATCACAAAGGAATACGAAGCAGCAAAGAACCCGCTGCAGCAGCAGGCCGGACTGTAGTATAATATAGAGTCGGAAGGGTATACGACTATGTTGAAGGACAGATCTCTCGGAAAGAAAATACTGAACGCCATGCTTGCGATCGTCATCGTCATGCTGCTTCTTGCCGTGCTGTTCTTTATGTTTACCATGAACAACCTCTCGAAGCTGCAGGCGGAGACCAACGAGGAACTGAGCGAGATGACCGGGCAGATGTCCTCGGAATACATGTCGCGCGAAGCGTCCCGTCTGCTGCAGGATATGGCTGTCGAAAAGGCGAGGATCGCGGACGAAGTCTTTTCCGAATTCGAAAACGCTGTCTGCGAAGTTGCCTACGTGGCGGAGCAGATCTATAACAATCCGCAGGATTACGGTCCCCGTTTTGTTCCTCTTCCGGACGCGTCAAAGGACGGCGAACTCACCATGCAGGTCCTGTCTTCCGCGAAAACGGATCCGGATGACCCCGCCATCCAGAAGGAACTTGCCCTGATCGGCAACGTGCAGGACACGCTGATGGCGATCAACGCGAATCAGGAGATCATGGTCTCGGTCTACGTGGCTACAGAATCCGGTTTTATGGTGCAGGCGGACTATATCCCCGCGAAAAAGTTCGACGAGAACGGCGAACTCATGCCCCTCGAAGCGAAGGAAAGACCCTGGTACCGCGGCGCTGCGATCCTGAAGCGCCCGTATTTCACGCCGGTCACGAAGGACGCCCACACGCCGCGTCCCACGGTCATGTGCGGCGTTCCCGTCTTCCGGGACGGAGAACTGGTCGCAGTCGCCGGCGCGGGCATGTACCTCGATAACATGGAATCGTTCGTGCAGAGCATCGACGTCGGTTCGGGCGGATTTGCCGCCATTATGAACAGCGACGGAAAGATCCTCTTCTCCACGGCAGCGGAGGGAAGTCTTGCCGCCGTGACGGGCGGTCCGGATATCCGCAGGAACCAGGACGCCGCGCTGGCCCAGGTGGCTACGAACGCTTCCATCGGAATGAAGGGCGTCAACCTCATCAACGTCGACGGCGTTCCCAGCTATATCGCTTATGCGCCGATGAAGACCGTCGGCTGGTCCCTGTTCGTCGTCCTGCCGCAGGAAGGCGTCGAGGCGCCGACGAAGCAGATGCTCGAGAGCCTCGGGTCCATGATGGACCAGTCCATGCAGGCGAGCAACCAGCAGGTCCTGAACGCCACGTGGATCCTGATCGGTCTGTTCTGCGTCGCCGTCGCGATGGCCGTCTGGATCGCGATCCGGCTCTCGCAGAACATCGTGCGCCCGATCCACGTTCTCACGGATAAGGTCAGCCGCATCTCCGGTGACACGCTCGATTTCGAGTGGGATCTCGAGACCGGCGACGAAACGCAGATGCTGGCGGAGTCGTTCGAGTCCATGACCCGCCGCATGAACGACTATATCGAAAACATTCAGACGATCACCGCGGAAAAAGAGCGCGTCGGAGCGGAGCTTTCGCTTGCCCAGCGCATCCAGGAATCCATGCTGCCAAACATCTTCCCGCCGTTCCCGGAGCGCAGCGAGATCAATCTTTATGCCTCCATGGACCCGGCCAAGGAAGTCGGCGGAGACTTTTACGATTACTTCTTTATCGATGACGACCACCTCGGTCTCGTCATCGCGGACGTCGCCGGCAAGGGGATCGGCGCGGCGCTGTTCATGACGATCAGCAAAATC
>JAGDBR010000268.1 GCA_017958935.1 Lachnospiraceae bacterium
CTCTGTTCATATTGCGTCTCCTTTTGTCAGTCCTTCATCCGTGTTCGTATTGCGTGCGTCCGTGCTGCCGTCCGGCGCCGGGCGCTTTTTTCGTGCCGTTTTCAGCCGCCGTTTCTCACAGCCGCTCGACCGGGACGTTCAGCATGTGCCCGAGGATCTCCAGTTCGTCCGCGGCGTCGCCGTAAATGACGGCGTAATGCGGTTCCCAGCCCTCTTCGACCGTGCGGCGCACGATCTCTTCGGCGCTCCCGTCCGTCTTCACGACGAGCGACGTGCCGAGGAACTGCTGCGGTCGGTCGAGCGCCTCGCCGGAAACGATCAGGAAGCGGAACTTCCCGCCGGCGTCCTTGCCGATGCGGAAGACCGTGACGCGCGGGGCCGGCCTGCAGCCGAACTCGAGCGTCGGGCCGATGCGGCGGTTGCAGTGCACGCCGACGCAGGCGCCGGTATCGGTGCGGGCGAGCGAGCACGCGGCCGTGCCGCAGTGCCAGAAATAGATCGTGTTCTCGGCTTCATTGAGCGAGACCGGGTCGCCGAAGAAGGCGGCACTGCCTGTCAGCTGCATGCCGAGCCACATCGACAGCGCGCCGTAGGCGTCGGCTTCGCAGGAAGCCGCCACGCCGAGGTCGTTCAGCATCGCGAGCACCGCGCAGACCGGCGTCCCGTAGGCCGTGAAGAAATCCGGCCAGCAGCGCGACGCGAGCGCGCCGATATTGTTTTCGCGGACGTAATCCGCATATGCCTTGTAGAGCCGCGCGAAATCGACGCGGTTCTTTTCGGGCGTCTGTTCAAGCCCCGTCATATGGCGCTGCGCTTCCCGAAGATATTCCTCCGCTTCCGCGTCGCAGACCGCCTTCGCGCTGTCCATGAGCTCCCGCGCCTCAACAGACTCCAGCCGGACGCCGAACGTATGCAGCAGCTCCGCGTCCATGGCGCGGCCGAAGCCGAAGCCCTGGGGCGTGTGGCCGACGGCGGCGAGCTTCAGCGACTTCAGGTCGTGTTTCAGCTTCGCGGCGCGGATCGCGGCCGCGAGCTTTTTCTGCACCTCAGGTTCGTCGGGCGAGCCGTAGACGTATTCGAAGGGTTCTTCGCGGAACTGCCGGATCGTGTTCGCCGCCGAATAGGCGCCGGTCAGCGAGTTCAGCCGCAGCCTTCCGCCGTCGATCGCCGGCTCCCGCAGCGTCCACAGCAGGATCGGCGCGTCCGGGAAGCGGTGCAGCACTTCGGACGCGTACGCCGCGTTCGCGAACGTGATGTTCTGCAGGATGATCAGGTCCGGGTCGACCGTGTCCAGGAAGGCGTTCAGTTTGTCGATGGACAGGAGCATTTCCGCCGGCACGGCCGGCGCTTCCGTCAGCGTGCGAAGCAGCGCTGCGGACGCCTCGAAAAGCTTTCCCGCGCTCTCAAGATGGAAGGTCGGCACGCCGACCGGGACATAGACTGTCTGGAATGGTTTCATATACTACCTCTTTCGGTCTTCCCGCTCTATTTCAGGAACAGCGACGCGCCGGCAATGATGAGCAGCACGTAGCTTAAGATCAGGAAGAACCGCTGGTTCATGCGTTTGAAGATCAGGGTGCCGGTGAACATCGCCGCCGCGAGCACAGGCACGGCGATCAGCTGGATCCGCAGCACTTCGCGGGTCCATTCGCCGCCCGCCAGCTGCGAGACCAGGATCAGCCCGTTCAGGACGATCCAGACGACCGAGACCGTCGCGCGGAACGCGTTCTTGTCGGGCAGGCGCCGCGTCAGATAGCTGACGAGCAGCGGTCCGCCGCAGACGTACATGCCGTGGACGATGCCGGACGCGATCAGCGTCAGAACGTTCAGCGCGGAAAGCGGCGCGTCTTCGGGCGCGCTTTCCGGTACGGCTTCGGGCACACCATTCGTCGCGGTTCCGCGCGCATCTTCCGCCGCGTGCCGCGCGCTTTCCCGCCCGGTGCGTCCCTTCTTTTCATCATACAATAATCTGCACAGGCTGTACAGTCCGAACGCGGTGACGATCACGCCGAGCGTGACGTACAGGATGCGCGGGTCGAACGACAGGACGTGTTTCAACGCGATACCGGCGAACAGCGCCGGTCCCATGAACAGCAGGATCCGCCCCAGCTCCTTCCACCGCACGTAGCGGTGATGCTGCACGAGCACATAGACGCCCGCGAGCAGCCCCAGCACGTTCAGCACCGCCGACGCCGTGTTCAGCCCGACCAGACGGATCGAGAACGGCATCGCAATGACCGTGCCGGCGAAGCCCGTGATCCCCTGGATCACGTTGGCGATGAAGATCACGGCGTAAAACAGGATCTCGTTCACGTTTCGTTCTTCTCTCGGCCTTCCCGCACGACCTTGATCGTCGCGCTGAAGTCTTCCTTGCCGATGCCCATCTCAAGCGCCCTGTCGTAGACGCGGGCGGCATTCTCCTCGCCCGGCATGCGGAACCCGCACGCATTCGCGAGGTTCAGGCAGATGTGCACGTCCTTGTGTTCATTCTCGACCGAAAATGCAGTCGTGAAGTCTTCGCGTGCGATCACGTCTTTCTTCGAATCGAGGTACCAGTTCCCCGCGCCGCCGTACGAGATCGCCTGCGCGTAGGACAGGATGTCGATGCCGTTCAGCTGCGCCAGCGTCGCGGTCTCGTTGACGCCGTTCTGGATCTGCGAGACAAGGGCATTGTGGCAGATCTTCATGACGAGGCCCTTGCCGTTGCCGCCCATGCGGATCACGTTCTCGCCCATGTAGTACAGGACCGGGCATACTGTTTCGTACACGTCCTCGTCGCAGCCCACGTAGATGCCGAGTTTGCCGGCGATCGCTGCGGGCTTGCTCTTCACGACGGGCGCGTCAATGAACTGCGCGCCGGTCGCTTTCACCTTGCCCGCGATCTCCACCGAGACGCCGGGGTCGATCGTACTCATGTCGATGCAGATCTTCCCTGCATGCAGCGCCGGCAGGATGCTCTCGTAGACCGCGCGCGAATGCTCGGAGCGCGGCACCATCGTGATGAACACGTCCGCCTTTTCGGCGGCTTCCGGGGCGCTTTCGCAGGCCGTGCCGCCGAGCGCTTCCAGTTTCTTGACTTTTTCCGGCACGACGTCGTACACAAAGACCTGACCGTCGTGCTTTTTAATGATATTTTCACACATGGACTCGCCCATGATGCCGAGTCCGACAAAAGCGATCTTCATCTTCTCTTCCTTTTCACCGGGCGCCGCCGCTTCGTGCGGCGGGCCGTCCGGCGGCTCATTCCTTCGCGGTGTTGTCCCAGGCGTTGCAGAAGGTCTCGATGCCCTGGCGCGTGAACGCGTGCTTCATCGAATCCTTGTAGACCTCGAGTCCGGCGGTCACGATGTCCGCGCCGGCCGCGGCGCAGTCCACGATCTGCTTCGGCGTGCGCACGGCCGCGCAGATGATCTGCGTTTTGCCGTAGAATCCGTAGTTCTTGTAAATGTCGACGATGTCCCTGATGTACTGTCTGCAGTCCTCGCCGTTCGCTTCCTTCCAGCCGATGAACGGGGACACGAAGTACGCGCCGTTCTTCGCGGGCAGGATCGCCTGCGCGGCGGAGAAGATCAGCGTCACGTTCGTCCTGACGCCTTCGCGCTCGAGGATCCGGGAGGCCGCGACGCCCGCCGGGATGCACGGGATCTTGATGACGAAGTTCGGGGAGATCGCGGCGATCTCCTTCGCCATTTTCACCATCTCCTGCGTGTCTTCGATGTGCGGGTCGATCTCCACGGAGACCGGGAACCGCTCGACGCCCTCCAGGCCTTCTTCGCGGATCCACGCCGCAATGTCCCTGACCGCCGTCAGGAACGGTTTTCCGGACACCATGATGTGCCGCGGGTTCGTCGTCACGCCGTCGATCCCGAAGGTCGCGTACGCTTCCTTGATCTCATCCAGCTTCGCGCTGTCTAAAAAGAATTTCATGTTACAACTCCTGATTTATTTATTTTCCGCCGGCGCGTCTTTCAGCGCGCCGAAGATCGTTCCGGCATCCGGGCTGCCCTGCCGGACGAATACCGGCGGCTGCCCGACGGGCGCTTCCACGCGGTGCGTGCCGCCCTTGTACGTTTCTCCTGTAAAGGCGTGAACCCACGCGCCCTCCGGCAGGCGGACCTCCCGCGCCGCAGCCCCGGCTTCGAGGACCGGCGCGACGAGGACGTCTTCGCCCAGCAGGTATTCGGTCTTCTCCGTATAGGCCCAGGGCTCGTCATAGTGATAGAACACGGGCCGCATGACCGGACGCGCCGTTCCGGCGCATTCCTTCACGAGTTTTTTCAGGTACGGCTTCAGCGCCGCGTGCTGGCAGGACGTGCGCGCAAGGCAGGAAAGCAGTTCCGCGTCCGCGTCGAACTGGACGTTCCTGGACGGCTGGTTGCCTTCGTGGAAACGGTACAGCGGCGAGAAGACGTTCATCTCCTCCCAGCGCAGCAGCAGCTCCTTCGGGCGCGTCATCTGCATGATCGTCGTATAGCCGCCGGCGTCCGAATGCGTGATGCCGAAGCCGCTCATCGCCAGGGAAAGCGTCGCCGGGATCACGGACGGCAGGCCGTCGTCGACCGACCAGTCGACGTGCTGGTCGCCGGTCCACATCATCGCAGAGGCCGCGACCGTGCCGGTATGGCCGGCGCGCGTGAAGAAGAACACCTCGTCCTGCTTCCCGCACTCTTCGATGACCTCGCGGTTCAGCTTCGCCCAGATCGCGGGCCACCGGTTGTGGACCTTTTCGGGATCCTCCCCGCTGTAGAGCACGCAGTCGACCGGCAGGTATTCGCCGAAGTCCGCCATCCAGCCGCCGAGGCCGAATTCGATCATGTTCCTGCGGATCACGCTCTTGTACCAGTCGTAGGCGGCCGGATTCGTGAAGTCGATCATCGCGGCCGGGAAGGTCGTGATCGTGACCAGGTAATCCTTGCCCTCTTTATCCTTCACGCAGTAGCCTTTTTCGGAGGCGTAGCGGTACAGTTCCTTTTCGATCGCCATGAACGGATTGATGTAGCCGAGGAAACGGATGCCGCGGGCCTTCCATTCGGGGATCTTTTTGTCCAGGTCCTTGTATAATTCGCGGTCCCATTCCCAGTTCCACATGACCTGGTAGCCGAAGCCGGTCCGCCGGCAGCCGCACCAGTCCTGAGACCAGACGCCGCAGATCTTCGCGCCGGCTTCCTCCGCCTTCTTCAGCTTCGCTTCGACCGCTTCCGTGCCCGTCTGGACCGCGATGATCGCGCCGTCATAGATCCAGTCCGGCAGTTCGCGCTGCCGGCCTAAGAGGTCCGAGAGTTTCCCGGAGAGTTCCGGGAAGGAATCCGCGAATTCCACGTAAAAGACCGGCGGCTCGTTCGTGAACAGCGTGGTCGCGTCCGGCTTCGTGAAGTCGAATTCGCTGAAGGCGCTGACGTCCGCGTGCAGGTAGTACTTCTTGCTCGACGTGAACGTCGGCTGCGCGTAGTAGGATTCGTATTTTCCGAACTTCAGCGTCCTTTCGGGGTGCTTGCCGAAGATCTTCTCCCGGATCAGCTTCTTCCCGATCCGGTCCGAATTCTGGTGCTCGGCGACGAAGATCCGCACCTTCTCCCCTTTCAGGTCGAATTTCGAATAGGTCTCGCCGCAGCCGTAGACGTGCTCGTCCGGATCCGCCGGCAGCGTGACCCAGAACCGGTTCCAGGCGCTGTTCGACGGCCTGCAGACGAAGCGGTACCGCCCATTCTCCTCCGTGACCGTCAGCGTCACGGTCTCGCGGCTTTTCTTCGTGTGATAATACAGCGTCGCCTGCCGCTCTTCTTCCTCGACGCGCACCAGGCTCAGCGCCTCCTTCCGGCGCAGGCGGGACTTGTAGCGGAAGCTCCCGCGCGTCATCGTGAAGCGGTTCTCGCCGATGCCCGCGCTCATGCGGACCGCGCGGAGGAATGAATTGTTCAGAAGATCTCGATTCATGGCCGATCCTTACCGGAAGCTGATTCCGATTTTATTAAATCTTTTAATCAATTATAGGACAGGTTGTGCATAAAGGCAAGCAAAAAAAGCCTGTCCGTATCATTCCTTTCCGATTACCCGTATCTTTTTTCCGCGGCCGTATGCTATAATGGACCCGGATATAAAGGAGACCCGCCATGGAAGAAAAGATCTCTCAGGGAACATTGAAATACCTCCGGCTCCTCGCCGAGCAGTACCCGACCGTCGAGTCGCTCTGCACGGAGATCACGCGCCTCGGCGCGCAGCTCTCCCTGCCGAAGGGCACCGAGCACTTCATGAGCGACATCCACGGCGAATACGAGGCCTTCTGCCACATCATGAACAACTGCTCCGGCGTGATCCGCGAGAAGGTGCATCTGTGGCTGCCGGAGCTCTCCGCACAGGAAGCCGACGCGCTGTGCACGCTGATCTACTACCCGGAGGCCGTCTTAAAGCAGCAGGAACAGAAAACGGACGTCCCGGAGGAATGGTACAGGACGCAGCTCGAGCGGATGCTGAAGCTTGCGCGCATGCTCTCCTCGAAATACACGCGGGACAAGGTGCGCGGCCTCATGCCGCAGGACTGGGCCTTCCTGCTGGACGAACTCATGCATTACCAGGCCGACGAATCGGACGGGCTCGCCTCGTCCGTGAACCTGCGGCGCTACCATGACGCGGTCATCGACACGCTCGCGGAAACGAAAAGCAGCGGCAGCGTCATCACCGCTCTCGCCGTCCTGATCAAGAATCTTGCGGTCGACCGCCTTCACGTCGTCGGCGACATCTTCGACCGCGGGCCCGGCGCCGACCGGGTGCTGGACATCCTGATGCAGCACCATTCCGTCGACATCGAATGGGGCAACCACGACGTGCTCTGGATGGGCGCGGCCTCGGGTTCCGAGTGCTGCATCGCCGCCGTCCTCCGGAACTGCCTGTCCTACGGGAACACGGCGATCCTCGAGCGCGGATACGCGATCCCGCTCCGGGAGCTCACGCTGTTCGCCGAAAGGACCTACCCGGATCTGCCGGCGGACCGCGCGATGGTCCACGCCGTGAACGTCATGATGTTCAAGCTCGAAGGGCAGCTGATCTTGCGGAATCCCGAATTCGGCATGGAAGACCGCCTGCTGCTGCACCGGCTCGACGTCCGGAACCGGCAGATCGAGATCGGCGGCACGGTGTGGCCGGTCCGCGACCTCCCGCTCCCGACCGTCTCCGAAGCCGATCCGTACGCGCTGACCGAGGAGGAAGCGGCGGTCATGTCCGGCTTCCGCCACGCATTCATCCACAGCAAACGGCTCCGCGAGCACATCACGTTCCTGTACCGGAGAGGCTCGCTGTACCGCACCTATAACGGCAACCTGCTGTTCCACGGCTGCGTCCCGATGGACCCCGACGGCAGCTTCTCTCAGAAGACGCTCGGCGGCGTCCCCTATGCCGGCAAGGCGCTGATGGACTGCGCCGACAGGCTCGCGCGCCGCGCGTTCTACCAGGGCAGCCCGGAGGCGCTCGACTTCATGTGGTATCTGTGGTGCGGGCCCGATTCGCCGGTCTGCGGCCGAAGGATCACGACCTTCCAGCGCGTGTTCATCCCGGACGAAAAAGCCTGGGAAGAACCGCGGAATCCCTACTATACCTGGTACCTTTCCGAAGACAAATGCCTGGACATCCTGCATGAATTCGGCCTGCACGACGAAGAGGCGCGCATCGTGAACGGCCACACGCCGATCCGCGTGTCGCACGGCGAGAGCCCGCTGAAGGCGGGCGGCCGGCTCATCGTCATCGACGGCGGCTTCTGCCGCGCTTACCAGAAGACGACCGGCATCGCGGGCTACACGCTGATCGCGAACAGCCACGGCATGCGGCTCATGTCCCACCAGCCCTTCACGACGCTGAAAGACGCGCAGGAGACCGGCCGGGACATCCATTCCCGGTCCTACGCGTTCGCGGTCTTCCCCGCGCGCCGCTACGTGCGCGACACCGACAAGGGGCGGATCCTGAAGGAGCGCAAGGAGGACCTGCTGGCGCTGCTGGAAGCCTGCCGGGTCGGCCTCGTCCACCTGCAGGGCTGAGCCGCAGCGCGGGCCCGCGCCGCCGCTTCGGCGGCACGGCGCTTTCGCGGTTTTGCACACAATTCGTTTTTGCATATATTGATTATTCGCCTGTTTTTTTCTATAATGACCTTGCCCGGGCACGAAACGCCCGGATCGAAAGGAAATCCGCATGTACGACCCCCGTTTCGACATCATCGACGTGAAAGCCGGTGTGGAGGAAGACAATGAACGGCATGCCGCCGAAGTGCGCGCGTATTGCCGCGAAAACCATATTTACCTGATCAATCTGATGGCCTCGCCGGGCGCGGGCAAGACGACTGTGCTCTGCCGGCTGATCGACGCGCTGAAGGACGCGTATTCGATCGGCGTGATCGAGGCGGACGTTGACGCCGACGTCGACGCGCGAACCGTGTCGGAGCACGGCGCGAAGGCCGTGCAGCTGCATACCGGCGGCTCCTGCCACATGGATGCCGGGATGACGCTCGCCGGGCTGAAGGCGCTCGGCCCGGACCACCCGGAGGTCATCATCCTCGAGAACATCGGCAACCTCGTCTGCCCGGCGGAATTCGACGTCGGCGCGGCTCTGAAACTCATGATCCTGAGCGTCCCCGAGGGGGACGACAAGCCGCTGAAGTACCCGC
>JAGDBR010000269.1 GCA_017958935.1 Lachnospiraceae bacterium
ATGAAGCGCGCAATGAAAAGCGATACAGGCGTCAATGCCACGACGACGAGCGCGATCCAGACGTCGACGGTCAGCATGAAAACGAAGGTGCCGAGGATCGTCAGAAGCCCCGTGAAAAGCTGGGTAAAGCCCATTAAAAGGCCGTCCGATAACTGGTCGACGTCCGCGATCATCCGGCTGACCAGATCGCCCGAGGGATGCCGGTCGAGGTAGGATAAGGGCAGATGCTGAATATGTTCGAAAACACGGTTTCGTAAGTTCGCCGTGATGTGATAGACGATGTGATTGTTCAGGATCCCGGCCGCCCATTGGCAGACGGCCGTGATGAAAATGACAAGGATGATCTGGCGTATGATCTCCAGGACGGGATGGATCAGGTGTCCTAAGAAGATGCCGTCCGTGATCGCGTCGATGGCATTGCCGATCAGGATCGGCACGTAGAGGGAGGACAGAACGGTCAGGATCGACAGAATGAACGAAAGCCCTACCCGAAACCGGTACGGCTTGATCTCCCGCAATACCTTTCTGAGTGTGTCCTTCTTCATTCCAACGCCTGTTGTGTTTTAAATGAGTTCCGCTGCCAGCGACGCCGCGCCGTAGACGCCGGCTTCATTGCCGAGTTCGGCGAGTACGATCTCGCCGTGCTCTTCGGCGATGTGCGTAAAGGCGTACACGTATTTCCAAACCGTGTCGATCAGGATCTGACCGGCTTTCGAAACGCCGCCGCCCAGAATGATCTTCTCGGGGTCTGTCGTCAGCACCAGGTGGCCGATCGCCATGCCGAGATAGCGTCCGAAGACGTCCAGCGCGTCGAGCGCGATCGGGTCTCCTTTTTTGGCCTCGTCCAGAACGTCCTTCGCGGTCAGGTTCTCGTACTTCCTCAGGGAGGATTCTTCTGTATTGTGGGCCAACAGCCGCTTCGCACTCCGGACAATGCCGGTCGCGGAGGCATACTGTTCAAGGCAGCCCTTGTTGCCGCAGTTGCAGGTCTCGGTCTCGTCCGGATTCACGACGAAATGCCCGATCTCACCGCCGACGCCGTGCGTGCCGCAGAGGACCTTGCCGTTGACAATGACCCCGCCGCCGACGCCGGTTCCGAGCGTCAGGAGCACGGCATTTTTCGTGCCCTTCGCCGAGCCGTAATAGACTTCGCCGAGCGCAGCCGCGTTCGCGTCATTGGTCGCCGCGCAGGGGATCCCCATCCGGCTCTCCAGTTCCTTTGCGGGATAACTCGGGCCCATGCCGAGGTTCACGAGTTTCGAGACGTAGCCGTCTTCGCGGATCGGGCCCGGAAGACCGATGCCGACCGCCTTTAACGACGCCTTCTCGAGCTTCAGTTCGGCCAGTTTTTCATACAGCGCGTCGCGGATCGTCTCGTAGAGCGCGGCATTGCCCTTTCCTCGCGGCGATGCCACTTCCCACAGGGCAATCGGCTTGTCCCCAACCGGAAACAGCCCCATTTTGATCGTCGTTCCGCCGACGTCCACACCGGCAACGTATTGCGTCATCTTTCACCTCTTTACCGTGAATAATGCCAAATGGGGCCCTGTACAGAGCCCCAATATTGGTTTTTTGAGGAAGATTCTCCTCCGGAGAATCCTTGAAGCCCCTCAAAGCAAACTAGGCATCAGGACTCCGTCGGCCTAAGGCCGACACCTCATGCCCATACGGGGCAGGCCCCCACTCCCTTCGGTCGGGGGCAGACTTATTCCTTCTCTTCCGCAGCTTTCTTCGCCACTTCCTTGTCCTGGATATCCTTCGGAGCCTGCTCGTAGTGATCGAACTCGACCTCGTAGGTGCCGATGCCGCCGGTCATGGAGCGCAGCACGGTGCAGTAGCCGAAGAGTTCCATTTCAGGAACTTCGGCTTCCACGGTCTGCTTGCCGCCCGCAACCGGGTTCATGCCGAGCACGCGGCCGCGGCGCTTGTTCAGGTCGCCCATGACGTCGCCGGTGAAGTCATTCGGAACCGTGACGCGGATCTTCATGAACGGCTCGAGAAGCACCGGGCCGGCCTTCATGAAGCCGTCCTTGAACGCAAGGCAGGTAGCGGTCTTGAACGCCATTTCGGAAGAGTCGACCGGATGGTAGGAACCGTCGTACAGAACGGCCTTCACGCCGACGACCGGATATCCGGCCAGAGGACCGGCCACGACCGATTCCTGCA
>JAGDBR010000270.1 GCA_017958935.1 Lachnospiraceae bacterium
GTCGCTTCGCACCGTCAGGACGACGTCAGGATCGAGGTGGAACTCCTCGGCGAGCGTCCCTGCAACGGCGACGTCGACGAAGCGGCGGAACAGGCGATCGTCGACCGCATTTCCGCCTGCATTGAACGCGCCTGGGGCAAGGAAGCGCGTCTTCATACGAGTTCGACCGACTCGAACATCCCGCTGTCTCTGGGCGTTCCCGCCGTGACGATCGGCGGCTGCGTCTGTGCCGGCGCGCACACGCGGGAAGAATGGATGGATCACACAAGCCTGCTCACAGGCATGCGATATTTACTGGACGTCTTCAGCTACTACTTTGAAGCGCCGGATCAAACGTGAACCGTGAAAGGAGGAGCGTCTCTTGATTGAAGTGAAGCATCTGACCAAGCGTTACGGAAAGCATCTCGCCGTGGACGACTTGAGTTTTACCGTGGAAGACCGGACCATTTGCGGGTTCCTCGGTCCGAACGGCGCGGGGAAATCCACCACGATGAACATCCTGACGGGCTGCCTTGCCGCAACGGAGGGCGAAGTGACCGTGAACGGCCACGACATCTTTGAGGAGCCGGTCGAAGCGAAAAGGCAGATCGGGTATCTGCCGGAGATCCCGCCTGTCTATCCCGACAGCACCGTTCGCGAGTACCTCCGTTTCGTCGCGGAGGCGCGGAAGGTGCCGAAGGGGCAGCGGGAAGCGGAGATCGACCGCGTGATCGCGCTTACCGGCATCACCGAATACGAAAACCGCCTGATCCGCCATATGTCGAAGGGCTACCGCCAGCGGACAGGCATCGCGGAAGCGCTGGTCGGCAATCCCGAGGTCATCATTCTCGACGAGCCGACGGTCGGCCTCGATCCGCAGCAGATCGTCGAGATCCGCACGCTGATCGCGAGCCTGAAAGAAGAACACACCGTGATCCTTTCAAGCCACATCCTGTCGGAAGTGCAGGCCGTTTCCGACAAGGTCCTGATCATCAACCGGGGCCGGATCGTCGCGAACGATACGCCGGAGAATCTGGAAAAACTGTTCCGGAACCGGACGACCGTCACCGCGAAGCTGGACGGAAACGAGGCGGACGTACGCGCGGCGCTGGAAAACGCGATCGAGGGCGCGGCGCTCACCTTCCGGCCGGAAGAGGGCGCCGTGGAGGTCACGGTCACGTCTTCCGAACTGGACGAGAAAGCGCTGGCACGGCAGCTTTCCGCAGTGGCGGCGGAAAAGGGTCTCCTGATCCTTTCCCTGAACGTCGAGCACGCGGACCTCGAAACGATCTTCCTGGAACTTACGGAAAACGACACGGCTGCGCCCGGAGCGCCGAAAGGAGGGAATGAATCATGAGAGCGATCTATAAGCATGAGATGGCTTCCTTCTTTACGAGCTGGGTGGGATACGTGTTCATCGCGATCCTCCTCCTGTTCGCGGGCATCTTCATGAGCGCCGTCTGCCTGACGACCGGCAACACGCATTTTGAATACGTGCTCGGCAACATGACGTTCGTCTACATCGTCGCGGTGCCGGTGATCACGATGCGGGTCTTTTCCGGCGAGCGGCGGCAGCGGACCGATCAGCTTTTGTTCTCCCTGCCCGTTTCTTCAACGAAGATCGTGCTCGGGAAATACCTCGCGCTGATCACGCTTCTTGCGATCCCGATGGCCGTGATCTTATTCTATCCGCCGATCTTAATGCTTTACGGCATCATCAACATCCTGCCGGCTTACGCATCGATCGTCGCGTTCTATTTCCTCGGGGCGGCGCTCCTTGCGGTCGGCATGTTCATTTCCTCCCTGACGGAATCGCAGGTGCTGTCGGTCGGCATCACGCTGGCCGCGCTGCTGCTCAATGTAGTCCTCGCGTCGCTCGCGAACTACGCGGGCACGGCGCCGTTCGTTTCCTTCGTCGGATTCCTGGTCGCGGCCGCCGCGGTCAC
>JAGDBR010000271.1 GCA_017958935.1 Lachnospiraceae bacterium
ACGGGATCTTCCTGATCAAGGCGAAAGGCCATACGAACGGCAACAGCATCATCGTTGCCGAGAGCGGCGGCCTGTTCTACATGTTCCACGGCGACATCACGTATGTCGACGAGGCGCTGTACGAAGACAAGCTGTCGGTGGTGTTCGACGACCTGGCGGCCGCGCGCGAGACTCAGGACCGCATCCGCGAGTTTATCCGGAACCACCCGACGGTCTACATGGGCACCCACACGCCGCAGGGCTATGAAAACCTGGAGGCGATGCGCGTGATGGATCTGGACCGCCCGGTCCCGACCGTGTTCGCGGAGCCGGACTTCTCCGATGAGGAAGCCAGCGGCAAGTACGTCTGCTCGATCTGCGGCTACGTGTATGACCCCGCGGAGCATGACGGCGTGCCCTTCGAAGACCTTCCGGACGACTGGAAGTGCCCGCGCTGCAGGCAGCCGAAGGAGAAATTCAATAAGGCATGACGGAGGAAGGCTATGGTATTCACGGAAGAAACAACGAAGGAGGTCGACAAACTCTACCGGGGCAGAAAGCATGTCGAACTGACCGTCGGGATCTTAAAAGACGGGCAGAAGGAAATTGTCCGGTGGGACCCTGAAAGGAAAGAAAACCCGGAAACGCTCGTTTATCCGGTCGGTTCCATCTGCAAGCTTTTCACGGCGTCGCTGATTTCGAAACGGGTGAGCGAGGGGCTTCTTGATCTGAACACGCCTATCGACGCGTATATCCCGTCTCTGCCGAAGCGGTATTATCCGTCCCTTGAGAAGCTGGCGACGCACACGTCCGGTTTCACCACGCAGCCGTACACGGCGCTCACGACGCTCCCGTTCATTCTGAAGATGAACCGCGAGGGCGGACTGTTCCACACGAACCCGTTCCGCGGGAAACTGGACGATGAAGGGATGCTGAAGATTGTCCGCGAAACGGTCCTGAAGGACAAGCCCTATCCGTTCGTCTATTCCAACATCGGAATGAGCATTGCGGGATATATCGCGGGAAGCGTCAGCGGAGAAAGCTTCTGGGATGCCTTAACCAAGTATATCCGGGAAGACCTGGGGCTGAAAAACACCTTTCTGGGGAATACCGGGCTGATCGGTTACGACAAAAAGGATCAGCCATGTCGATGCTGGCAATGGGACAGGACCGACGCGATCGCGCCGGCAGGCGCTTTGAACTCCACGGCGGAAGACCTTCTTTGCTTCGCGGAGAAAAATCTTGACGGATCGCTTCCCTATCTTTCGATGTGCCACGAGGTGCACGGACCCTGCGAGAAGAATGCCGACAGCGGTCTTGCGTGGCGTCTTGAGAAAGACCGTCCGATCAGCTGGCACACAGGATCCGCCGGCGCATTCAGCGCATGGCTCGGCCTGGACAGGGAAAAGAAAAATGCGGTCGTTGTCGCGGTCAACTACGGACTCGTGAATGCCGAGCAGATCGGGTTCTCAATCATCCGGGCGCTGTGACAGGACGAAAAAACAGGGGAAGAACTGCATGAAGATCTGTGCGGATTGCTTTGATTTTGAACTGCCCGAGCGGTGGAAAGATCTTGTGGGCGTCAGGAGAAAGGGGGCTTGGACGGACCTTTGCCTTCTGTGGGAAGAGGATCCCGGCTGCAGCGGTCTTCTCGTCCGCCTGAAGTGTCTGAAGAGAAAGGCCGCCAGACTCGACGAGTATACTGAATATCTCGGCAGGATCCACGTTTCGGACGGCAAAACCCGCTTCCTGTACGCGTCTTACGGTCAGGAGGGCTGCGTCAGCGAGGACAACGAGGACCTGTACTGGCGGCTGCGGGATCAGCTCTGGATGGTCTTCGAGAGCATTCGGCCTGAGCCGGCCTGAAAACATAGGCTGAAGGCGGCACGCGTTTATCACCGGCGACACAGCGGCCGAAACAAAAAAAGATGGGGCAGTGATTCGCTGCCTCATCTTTTTTATGCGGTCCACCCGGCGGTGCGGCCGGTTTATTCCCCGACGATCTTCTTTGCGAATTCCGCGGCGGCGGCGAGGTCTTCTTCGTTCGGCCGGCCTTTATGGACGCCCTTGAATTCGCCCCGGCAATGGAACTCGCGCTCATCCAGGGCGATGCCGGCCTTGTCGGCCTCCGCCTTCACCTTCTTCCAGGTGGAGTTCAGCATGGCGGCCGAGCCGAAATTGACGATGCGGCCGACCTTGTCTTTGTCCAGGGAGCGGATGAAATTCCGGACCTCGGGATCGATGCTGAACGCATAGTAGGAGTTCCCAAGGAAGAGGATGTCGACGGGCGCTTCCACCGGCGCGCTGATGGGCAGCGCCTCCGCGCCGACCGCGGCGGCGACGGCCTCCGCGAGCCGTTTCGTGTTCCCTGTCTTTGTGTAGTACCTGACTGCAATATTCATTCTGTGTGTCCGTCCTTTCTGCCGGTCCGATCGTCCGCGGGACCGTCAGGCCCGCGGCAGCTGCTGTTGACGTCCTCATTATACCGCGCACAGCGGCGCGGAACAAGAGCGGCAGCGGTTTTCTTGCGATAGTTCTTGCATAAAAACAGGAAAAAAGCAGACTCCTGTGTTATACTGTATGTGTACCGGGCGCCGGATGTGCGGCAGCGCGGAACAAAGGGGGAGAGCGCACAAATGGAGCGGCATGCCGTTTTGCTGAACGGTCCTTCCAGCAGCGGGAAATCCACGCTGGCGAAGGCCCTGCAACAACTGATCTTCGAGCAGAGATCCGAGCGCTATGAAGTGGTCTCGATCGATGATTTCATGAAGATGTCGCCGGAGGAGACGATCTACGAGGACGACGTTTTCGCGATATCGGAAGACCTGTGCGGCAAGGCGCGGGACATCCTGGAGGAAGGATGCGGCGTCATCATCGACCACGTCATCACGAGCGAGCGGATCTTCGCGCAGCTGAAGGAGCGGCTGTCCTCCTGGCGCATGCAGACTGTGCGCGTCACCTGTCCGATGGAAATACTGATAGCAAGGGAACTGGAGCGGGGAGACCGATGCCCCGGGTCCGCGGAAGCTTCCGCGCAGTACCTGTTCCCGAAAGAGGGGTACGACCTGACTGTCGATACCGGCACGAAGACGCCGGAGGAGAATGCGCTGCTGATCTTCAGCAGGCTGTTCTGAGCTCCGGCACAAAAAAGGCGGCTGATCATGAAATTCCGGGAATACGGGACAGAACAGAAAGACACGATCCTGCTGCTGCACGGCGGCGGATTGTCATGGTGGAACTACCGGGAAGCGGCGGAACTTTTGCAGGAAGACTATCACGTCATTCTGCCGGTCCTGGACGGCCACGCGGGCAGCGACCGGCCGTTCACGACGATCGAAGAGAATGCCGCGGAAATCATTGAGTTCATTGACGAGCGGCTGAACGGCTCCGTCCTGCTGATCGGCGGGCTTTCGCTGGGCGGGCAGATCCTGCTGGAGATGCTGTCGCAGCGCGCGGACATCTGCGCATACGCGCTGGTCGAGAGCGCGGCCGTCCTTCCGTCGAAGCTTACGAACGCGCTGGTCGCGCCGGC
>JAGDBR010000022.1 GCA_017958935.1 Lachnospiraceae bacterium
GGAACAGTGTTTCCGCGGCACAGAGCGCCGAACAGCAGGGCACGGAAGCGACCGAGCCCGGCGACGTCGATCTCGTCGAGAGCCTGGATTCCACGAACGGCCTGTTCACCGTGACCTATGACAAGGATCTTCTGAAGTACATCGAGACGGCTTCCGAACTGGAGTTCAAGTCCGTCCACGCCGACGAAGAGAACGGCAAGATCGTCTTCGCGTACGCCTTCAAGGAGACCGAAGACGCGAAGAACATCCCGGCAGGGGAAACGCTTGCCACCGTGAAGTTCCAGGCGCCGTGCGAAGATCAGCAGATCACGGTCACGACGACGGAGCGCAACACGGAGCTGGATCTGAACGAGACCGCGGACGCGGAGCTCGAAGGCACCGGCCACGACTGGCAGCTGGACGGCTTCACCTGGGACGGCACCGAAAGCGCGACGGCGAACTTCGTCTGCGCGAACGACGAGACGCATACCGAGAGCGTCCCGGCAGAAGTGACGTCGGAAGTCACACCTTCCACGGCGACGGCACCGGGCAAGACGACCTATACGGCGACCGTCGAATTCGGCGGCGAGACCTATACGGATGAGATCGTCGAAGAATTCAGCTACGCGTTCACGAAGGGCGCGGACGGCGAGTATGATGTTGAGAGCGGCCTGGCGTTTGACATCGAAGTCAAGCGCAGCGCCGACGACGCGCTGACCTTCGGCCTCTTCGAGGCGCTGAAGATGGACGGCACGGTCATCGCTCCGGCGAATTACACGGCTTCCGAGGGCAGCCTGAAGGCGACCCTGTCGGCCGCGTACATGGCGACCCTGGACGAAGGCGAGCATACGCTGACCGCCGTGTTCAAGGACGGCGTGGCCGAAACGAAGCTGACCGTCACGCAGGAAGACCTGACGCCGCCGGCGACCGGCGACCGTCCGGGCATGCTCCTGTGGGTCATCCTGGCCGCTGTCATGGCAGCCGGCATGGCCGCGCTGCTGATCGCGCGCAGAGAGCGCTTCTAAAGCGCAGACACCCTTGAAACCCAGGGCTTTTTGAAAAAACGGACCCGGCGCAGGCACTGCGCCGGGCCTGCGCTTTTCACCGTTTCAGACAAACGGGGGAAAGGAGGCCTGTCATGAAAAAGATCATACCGTTCATTTTGATCATGCTGCTGCTGGCGGCGTGCGTGAACGATCCGCATCCGCACGGAACGGACGAGACCGTGCAGAGCACGGCCGAGACCCGGCCCGCGCCGACGGAAGATGGACAGGAGCCTGCGGTCGCCGCGAACAAGGCGGTCAACGGGTTCCCGGAAGCCGTCCTGGCCCTGGCCGAAGACCGGGCCGGCACGGAGCCGGGCTATGAGCTCGGAACGGGCATCTACGCGAACGTGCTGACGGATGCAGGCATTGAAGAAAGCGAGGCGGTGGATCTGTATCCGCTGTTCAGGGACGGAGAACTGGACGCGGTGATCTACCGGAACGGAGAGTACGAGATGACGGATGACCGGGACAAACTGGAGAAGATCGGAAAAATGCTGGAAGGGAAGTTTTCCGTCGTCCATACGGACGAAGGAACGGCTTTCGTGGGCAGCGACGAGATCGTCGGGATCGACGAGGGAAAGATCCGGGAGCAGCTTGAAGAGAACAAGCGCATCATCGCGATCCAGAACGGCCGCCTGAAGGAGAATCCTTTCGGCAGTCTGAAGACGCGCGTCCGGAAGGCACAGAACCGGAACGAGGTCCGGGATCCCGAAACGGGCAAGACCTACAGCAGCTCGCGGATCGTCATCACACTGGCGGACGATGCGGGCAGCGATACGATCAGCCAGATCGAAAAGCAGCTCGGCATTACGCTGCTCAGGAAGCAGAACGGCGGAAAGATCTGCGTGTTCACGACCGGTGAATCGAAGTATCTGGACGAGCTGAAGGAACTGGTCGAAAAGGCCCTGGAGATCAAGGGCGTCGAGAAAGCCGGGCTGGACGCGGCGAACGCGCAGAACAGCCGCCTGAACGGGCGCCGGCGGGCCACGTAAGACCGCGCGGCATACGCTGCAACGGTGCGGACAGGAAGCCGGGCGCAGGCCCGGGCACAGGACACAGAGAAAAGAGGACGAGTGCGATGAACAAGAGAAAGATCGACGTGACGGATTGTGCGAACGACATCATCAAGGCGCTGCCGGCGGGATGCCTGCTGACGACGAAGGCCGGGGACAAACTGAACTCGATGGTCATCGGCTGGGGCAACCCGGGCCGGATCTGGGGCCGCCCGATGTTCGTGTGCTACGTGCGCCTGAGCCGTTATACGAAGGAACTGCTGGACCGGAATCCCGAATTCACGGTCAACGCCCCGATCGGGAAGGCC
>JAGDBR010000272.1 GCA_017958935.1 Lachnospiraceae bacterium
ATGAAAGATCTTTTGAAGGCGCGGTTCATGGTCGACATGATCCGGACCGCGACGAATATGTACGCACACGGCTGGGACGAACGGAACGGCGGGAACATTTCCCTGCTGCTGGACGAAGAAGAGCTGAAGGAATACCCGGACACGGCGTGCGTGCGCCGCGTCATTCCGACCGGCTTCGAAGCGAAGGAACTGGAAGGGAAGTGCTTCCTCGTGACCGGCACCGGCAAATATTTCAAGAACGTGCAGTACGAGCCGGGAGTCAACCTCGGCATCGTGCGGCTGACGGAGGGCGGCACGAAGGCAGAGCTGCTGTGGGGCTTTGAAGACGGCGGGACGTTCACGTCCGAATTCCCGGCGCACATGATGAGCCACCGGACACGGCTTCAGGCGGATCCTTCGAACCGGGTCGTCATGCACTGCCATCCGACGAACCTGCTCGCGATGACCTACGTCCACGACCTGGATGAGCGGCTCTTCACGCGCACGCTCTGGCAGATGTGCACCGAATGCATCGTCGTCTTCCCGGACGGCGTCAACGTGCTTCCGTGGATGCTCTGCGGTACGAATGAGATCGGCGAGGCGACGGCGGAGAAGATGAAGACGGCGCGGCTCGTCATCTGGGCGCAGCACGGGCTGTACGGCGCGGGCAGGGACCTGGACGAGGCCTTCGGCCTGATCGAGACGGCCGAAAAAGCTGCCGAGATCTACATGAAGATCGCCCATCTGCCTCTCGTCAACACGATCACGGACGCACAGATGCACCTGTTGGAGGAGCGCTTCGGCGTGAAGGGCAGGGAAGGCTATCTCGACTGACTGGGGAACAAAGAGGGCGCCTGCGCGCCCGGAAATGCGAAAACTGCCGGGGCATAAAAAACCCCGGCGGTTTCTCCTTTTTTTCTTGACATTTCCCGTCATCCGTGTATAATAACTCAAGTGAGCGCTTTTTGAGCGTCCGCAGGCTTCAGTGGCTCAGTCGGTAGAGCAATTCACTCGTAATGAATAGGTCGCCAGTTCGAGTCTGGCCTGGAGCTTTTTTCTAAAAAGTCTTGAAGCAGTACCGTGCTTTAAGACTTTTTTAATGCGTTTCCGGCGCAGGTGCGTTTTTGTCCAAAGAGGTCATCCATGGGTTTTCTGCTTGCCATCATCAATACGCTGATCGAATCCGTCAAGGGCTATTTCAGCAAGAAAGTCTCGGTGTCCACCGACACGCTCGGGGACGTCTGCTACATCAATTTCTTCCGCAGCACGTTCTCGATCGTCATCGCGCTTTTGCTGGCGCTGCTCGTGTCCGGGCGCGTCCCGCAGTGGTTCTCCGATCCGCGCATGCTCCCGGTCGTCCTGTTTTCGAGCTTCATGCTCGGCGCCGGCTACTGTCTGTATTTCCTCGCGCTGCGCGAATCCGCCTTCATGATGACGACGATGTTCACGTATCTGTCGCTGTTCATCCCGATCGTCCTGGGCGCGGTATTCATGAACGAGGCCGTGCACTGGATCCAGTGGGTGGGCCTCGCCGTCATGGTCGTTTCCTTCTACTTCGTTTCGTTCTATTCGAAGCAGGTCACGGGCAAGATCACGTTCAAGGGCGTGCTGTTCCCGATCCTGACAGCGATCAGCTACGGCTCCCAGCAGTTCTGCATGACCTTGTTCCACCATTTCGAGCCGGCCATGGAATCGGCCGATTACTCCTTCTTCCAGTTCCTGATCTCGACAGGGTACCTGCTGCTGTTCGCGATGATCTTCCGGACCGTGAAGAAGAAGCAGGGCCAGCCGAGCGCGCTCACGATCGAAAAGATCGTGAAGACCTCCTTCCTGCCGGTCGTCATCATGGCAGGCTGCTCCTGCATCAACAACTACATGACGGTCACGATCTCGGGCCTTCTGCCGCCGGTCATCGCCTTCCCGCTGATGAAGGGCGCGAGCCTGATCTTCTCGATCCTGATGAGCTGGCTGCTGCTGAAGGAGAAGCCGAACCGCAACTGCATCATCGGCGCCGTGATCTGCTTCATCGCGCTGCTGATCATCAATTTCGGCCCGAAACTCGTCGGCGCGGCCTGAAAGATGCGAAAAGCCTCCGCACCTTGCGCGCGGAGGCTTTTCTGCGCCTTTTGAACACGGTTTCCGTTGCTTTTAAGCCCGATATCCGATATAATTTACACAAAAGGATCAAACTGCCGGAAAAGGCCTTTTTCAAGGCTTTGGGGGCAGGGTTTTCGCCGCTTTCGGCGGCGTGAGCACACGGAGGACGGGATATGTCGGTAAAACTGTATGAAATGGCGGAGGTCTCCTTCAAAGGACCCGACGCCGGCAATCCTTTCAAGGATGTCTGGCTCGTCGCGACCGTGGAATGCGGGGAGCGCTCGTATGCGGTCCCGGGCTTCTATGACGGGAACGGCATCTACAAGGTCCGGATCATGCCGGACGAAGAGGGCGTCTTCAGCATTACGCTGAAGAGCAACGACGAGACGCTGAACGGAAAGACCGCGTCCGTCACGTGCAAGGGCAGCAGCCCGTATCTGCACGGGCCGGTGCGCGTCGTCGACGAGTGGCATTTCGCCTATGCGGACGGGACGCCGTACTACGAGAACGGCACGACCTGCTATGCCTGGACGCATCAGCCGAAGGAACTTCGGAAGCGGACGCTCCGCACGCTGAAGGGCGGTCCGTTCAACAAGATCCGGTTCTGCGCGTTCCCGAAGCATTACCGTTACAACGAGAACACGCCGGAGCGCTTCGTCTTCCAGGGAAGCGAGGAGAAGGGCTTCGACTTCACGCGTTTCGATCCGGAATTCTTCAAGATCTTCGAAGAATGCATCGAATCGCTGCAGAAAATGGGGATCGAGGCGGACATCATCCTGTTCCATCCGTACGACCGGTGGGGCTTTTCGAAGATGCCGCGCGAGACCGACGAATTCTATCTGCGCTACATGGTCGCGCGTCTCTGGGCCTACGGCAACGTCTGGTGGTCCTTCGCCAATGAATTCGACTTCCTGAAGGAGAAGACCGCCGAAGACTTCGACCTCTACGGCACGATGGTGCAGACGATCGACCCGGCGAACCACCTGCGCAGCATCCACAACGCGCGCGTCTTCTTCGACCACACGAAGCCCTGGGTCACGCATTGCTCGATCCAGCGCTACGACATGCAGCGCATCCCGGAATGGCACGAGCAGTATCATAAGCCGATCGTCATGGACGAGATCCGCTACGAGGGCGACATCCCGAACACCTGGGGCAATCTGACCGGCCTCCAGCTCGTGGATTATTACTGGGAAGGCCTGTGCTACGGCGGCTTCTGCGGCCACGGCGAGACCTACCTGAACCCGCGGGAGGAGCTCTGGTGGTCGAAGGGCGGCGAGCTCGTCGGCTCCGCGCCGAAGCGCCTGGCCTTCTACAACAAGATCCTCAGCGAGATGCCGAACGACTTCGTGCCTGGGAGGCTGGGCATCTGCCGGCCGTGCATCTCGTCGCCGCAGGGCGTCCACCTGTACTACATGGGCAACACGCAGTCGCAGGAAGCGGATTTCACCGTTCCGGACGACGGTTTCTACGAGGCCGACGTCATCGACGTCTGGCACATGCGTGTCACGACACTGAAGCAGACCTTCAAGGGACCCGAGTTCTCAGTCCCGCTGCCCGTAAAGCCCTACCATGCGGTCCGTTTGCGGAAGATCGAAGAGATCGAGGCGGCGCTGAAGGAAGACTGAAGCGGCAGGGCACATAAAACAAAAACACTGAATACGAACGACAAAGGAGACACAGCATGAGCAACATCGGCAGGACCTACCCGTCCGAGATGAAGAAGTACAACGATCCGAAGACCGGCCGCGAGATCATCCAGCTGACGGACCGGTACGAGAACGTGCACATTTATTTCACCGACAATTCCTTCACGGTCGGCGACAAGGAGATCTATTTCCTGTCCAACCGTCCCGATCCGGATTCGGAGATCTTCAACTATTTCAAGATGGACCTGGACACGGGCGTCATCACGCAGGTGACGGACGAGCCGAACGGCATTGCCGGCGGCCGCACGAAGACCCCGGACTCCGAGTTCCTCGTCTACATGACCGACGATAGGAAGACGATCAAGAAACTGGACACGAAGACCGGAGAGACGACGGTGCTTTATCACGAAGAAGGCGACGACTACACGATCCAGTCGCCGTTCATTTCCTGCGACAAGCAGTTCGTCGGCTTCGCGCGGAACGAGAACTTCCACGTCGAGGTCGGCAAGAACTACGTCGGCTTCAAGGAGAGCATGTACGCATGCAAGGACGCCTACATCATGGTCGCCTACATGGACGGCTCGGGCGCATTCCCGGTCTTCCACGACACGCACTGGCTGGGCCATTTCCAGTTCTCGCCCGACATGCCGAACATCGCGTCCTTCTGCCATGAGGGCCCGTGGAACTATGTGCAGCAGCGCATCTGGATCCTGGACATCGTGAGCCGGAAGGCCTGGCCGTGCTTCCGCCAGCAGGAAGACGATTCGGTCGGCCATGAGTTCTGGACGCGCGACGGCAACATCTTCTTCGACAACCGCATGGC
>JAGDBR010000273.1 GCA_017958935.1 Lachnospiraceae bacterium
CCCGGATACCCGGTAGCGGCCGGTCTCGTTCAGAGAGTGCATGTACTCGGCGACCTCCCCGGGATTCTCGTCCGATAACAGGTACAGCAGCCGCTCAAGGTTGCTCGAGACCAGGATGTCCATCGACGGCGACGCCGTCCTGTAGAACGGGCGGTTCCGGTCGTAGACGCCGGTCTGCAGGAAGTCGGTCAGGACGTTGTTCTCGTTCGAGGCACAGACAAGACGGCGGACGGGCAGACCCATCTTTTTCGCGAAATAGCCGGCCAGGATGTCGCCGAAATTGCCGGTCGGGACCGTATAATCCACCGGATCGCCGAACGCGATGCGGCCTGCCTGCAAGAGGTCCTTGTAGGCTTTGAAATAATACATGATCTGCGGCACGAGGCGGCCGATGTTGATCGAATTCGCGGACGAGAGCACGGCATGTCTTCCGTCCAGAAGCCCTTCCTGCGAGACCCGCGCGAAGATGTCCTTCACGCCGGTCTGGGCATCGTCGAAATTCCCCCGGATCGCCGCGACCGCGACGTTCTGCCCTTCCTGCGTCGCCATCTGCAGCCGCTGCACGGGGCTCACGCCGCCGTCCGGATAAAAGACGGCGATCTTCACGCCCGGCACGTCCCGGAAGCCCGCCAGCGCGGCCTTGCCGGTGTCGCCCGAGGTCGCGGTCAGGATCAGCGTCAGGTTCGGATCGTCCGTTTCCTTCTTCGCCTGCACCAGAAGCTGCGGCAGCACGGAAAGCGCGACGTCCTTGAAGGCCGAGGTCGGACCGTGGAACAGTTCCAGAAGATACCGGTCCGAAAGCACGGCAAGCGGCGTCAGTTCATCGGTATCGAAACGGCCGTCATAGGCGCGCTCCACGATCCCTTCCATGTCGTGCAGGTCGTCGAAAAAGAACGACAGGATGCGCGCGGAAAGCGCGCGGACGCCGTCGTTCATCGAATCCTTCACCGGGAAGGACGCCCAGTCGAGCGACGCGGGCATGAACAGGCCGCCGTCAGGCGCAAGGCCTGTCAGGACAGCCTCCGCGGAGGTATGCAGGATCTTGGATCCTCTGGTACTGCGGTACAGCACGGTGCGACTCCTTTCTCACCCGGTCAGGGACGTATCGGCGGCAGGGGCCCGAAAGCCGCCCTCCGGCGAACGTATATTTTTACATCTTCTCATACTCTATCACAATCAGGCCCGGAAAACAATTGAAACTATCACGAAAAAATAAGCGGAAACGCTTGATTTTTCTACACTTTGTCAATTGAAACGGCCTGACTTCTGTGTTAGAATGACAGAAAATTCCGGCAGACTGACTGTCAAGAGGTATTCGATCATGCTGAAAGTCACGAAATTCGGCGGTTCTTCGCTCGCGGACGCGGCGCAGTTCCGCAAGGTCCGGGACATCGTCCTGGCGGACCCCGACCGCAGGGTCGTCGTCGTTTCCGCCCCGGGCAAACGCTTCCCGGGTGACCATAAGGTCACGGATCTTCTGTATCTGTGCCATGCCCATCTTAAATACGGCGTCTCCTGCGAGAGCGTCTTCGACATGATCCGCAGCCGCTACACGTCGATCCGCGACGAGCTCGGGCTGACGCTCGATCTCGAATCCGAATTCGCCGCCCTCTGGGAAAAGATGAACAACGGCATTTCGGAGGCGGAGCTCGTGTCCCGTGGCGAATACTTCAGCGCCCGCCTGATGGCGGCCTATCTGAACTTCACGTTCGTCGACGCGGCGGCCTGGCTGGTCTTCCGCCTGAACGGCGAGCTCGACAAGGAGCGTTCCTACGAGATGCTGCAGCACCTGGCCGGCGAGAACAAGGTCGTCATCCCGGGCTTCTACGGCGCCATGGAGGACGGACGCATCCACGTCATGAGCCGCGGCGGCTCCGACATCACGGGCGCTTACGCCGCAGCCGCGCTGTACGCCGGCGCCTATGAGAACTGGACCGACGTTTCGGGCATCCTGATGGCCGATCCGCGCATAGTGCCGGAGGCGAAATCGATCCCGCGCATCACGTATTCGGAGCTGCGCGAGCTTTCCTACATGGGCGCGCAGGTCCTGCACGAAGCCACGGTCTTCCCGGTCCGGGAAAAGAACATCCCGGTCAACATCCGGAACACGAACGATCCGTCCGACCCCGGCACGTTCATCCAGGAATATTTCGAGGACGAGCCCGCCGAAACGTCCAGCTTCATCACCGGCATCGCCGGCAAGCCGGGCTTTCTGATCTACACGATCACGAAGACGGGCATGTCGTCCGAACTCGGATCGCTGCGCCGGATCCTCGAGATCTTCGAGCGCTACAACGTGACGATCTCCTACGCGCCGAGCGGCATCGACTGCTATTCGGTCGTCGTCGAGGAGCAGCAGGTCGAGAACAGCCGGTATTCGATCCTGGCCGACCTGAAGAAAGAGATCCAGCCCGACCGGATCCACGTGTCGGAGAACATTTCGATCATTGCGGTGGTCGGCCGCAAGATGGCCTTCCGCTCCGGCTCTTCCGGCAAGATCTTCACGACGCTGGGCGAGAACGGCATCAACATCCGCATGATCTCCCAGGGGCCGGAGGAACTGAACATCCTGATCGGCGTCAAGGAAAAGGATTACCGGAACGCGATCGGCATCCTGTACCGGAATTTCGTAGACTGAAAAGCGAGGACATCTGACATGAAGACGTACAATGTGGCGATCCTGGGCGCGACCGGCGCTGTCGGCCGCGAGATGATGAAAGTCATGGAGGAGTATGATTTCCCGGTCGGCGAGCTGCGGCTGCTGGCTTCGGCGCGTTCCGCGGGAAAGAAGCTTCCCTTCAAGGGAAAAGAGCTGACGGTCGCGGAGGCCACGCACGACGCCTTCAAGGGCTGTGATTTCGTGCTCGGCGCGACTTCGAACGCCCTGGCGAAGGAAATGGCGCCGTACATCGTGGAAGCCGGCGCGGTGTTCATCGACAATTCGAGCGCGTTCCGCCTGGACCCGAAGGTCCCGCTCGTCGTGCCGGAGATCAATCCGGAGGACGTGAAATGGAACGCCGGCATCATCGCGAATCCGAACTGCACGACGATCATCACGCTGATGGCGATCTACGCGCTGAACAAGATCTCGCCGGTCACGACGATCATCGCTTCTTCCTACCAGGCGTCTTCCGGCGCCGGTGCGGCCGGTCCCGTCGAACTGAAGGACGGTGCGGAGCACTATCTGCAGAACGGGTCCTATGAAGGCTTCGAGCCGCAAGCGTTCCGCTATCCGCTCGCTTTCAACGTGATCCCGGAGATCGGAGGCGAGTCCGACGTCGAGGGCTATACGACGGAAGAAATGAAGATGCAGAACGAGGGCCGCAAGATCCTCCACCTGCCGGAGCTCAAGGTCTCCTGCACCTGCGTGCGCGTGCCGGTCGTCCGGTCGCACGCGATCTCGGCCGTCGTCCGCACGAAGGACGTCATCCCGGTCGAACAGGCGAAGGAAGCCGTCTCGAAGGCGGCCGGTGTACGGCTCGTCGACGACCTGAAGAACCATGTGTATCCGATGCCGCTCGATACCTCCGACCAGGACACCGTCTTCGTCGGACGCATCCGCAAGGACCTGACCGACGATCACGGCCTGAACATCTGGTGCTGCGGCGACCAGGTCCGCAAGGGCGCTGCCGCGAACGCGGTCCAGATCATGCAGCTTCTGATCGGGTAAACAGACTGAATAAAAAGAAAGCGCAGGAGCGTCTGCTCCTGCGCTTTTTTGCGTCTCCGGCATGCCGGTCCCTTGCGTTGATCCCTGCCCGCTGTTCTCAGATCTCGAACATCAGATCGCTGTAGGACGGCACCGGCCACATCGCCTTGTCGACGTACAGCTCGAGCTCGTCGAACGGCTCCCGCAGTGCGTCCATCAGCGGGACGACGCGGTCCCGGTAGAACAGGGCCTGCTCGCGCCCGGGCGTCTTCTTCTCGGCTTCCCCGGTCTCGCGGATCAGCCGCTGCAGCGTTTCCTGCGCTTCCTTCATGCGCACCGACGCGCGCGAAATGATGTATTCCTGCACCGAAGTGTCGGCCGACGGGACCGCCGTCCTGACGTCGATGACCGACCGCGAGTACTCGCGAAGCGCCCTTATGATCGCCGGGATGAACTGCTTGCCCGCCATGTCGATCATCGTGCGCGCCTCGATGTGCATCGCCTTCGCATAGGTCTCGTATTTGATCTCCGCGCGGGACTCCAGTTCGGCTTCCGTGTAGATGCCGAACGCCTTGTACATCGCGACCGTCTCCGGCGCGACGAGTTCCTCCGTCGCCTCGACCATGCTGCCGAGCACCTTCAGTCCCCGCGCCTTCGCTTCTTCCAGCCACTCCGCAGAGTAATTGTTCCCGTTGTAGACGATCCGCCGGTGCGCCGCAGCGTATTCGCGGATCAGCGCGCGCACGGCCTCTTCAAAGTTCTCCGCGCCTTCCAGCCGGTCGGCCGCTTCCTTGAAGCTTTCCGCCGCGATCGTGTTCAGCACGACGTTCGGCTCGGCGATGGAATCCTTCGAGCCCACGGAACGGAACTCGAATTTATTGCCGGTGAATGCGAACGGCGAGGTGCGGTTCCGGTCCGTCGCATCGCGCTCGAAATCCGCGACGCTCTGGACGCCGGTCGCGATCGACCCGCCCCGGATGGACGAGGTCGCCTCCCCGGTCGCCACGTACTGCTCTAAAATGTCCGCAAGCTGCGTGCCCAGGAAGACCGAGATCACGAACGGCGGCGCTTCGTTGCCGCCCAGACGGCGCTCGTTGCCGACGTCGGCAGCGCTCTCCATCAGCAGCCCCGCGTGCCGGTCCACCGCGCGCAGCATGCACGCGAGGATCAGCAGGAACTGGAGATTGTCATGCGGCGTCTCCCCGGGATCCATCAGATTGATCCGGTCGTCCGTCATCAGCGACCAGTTGTTGTGCTTGCCGGAGCCGTTCACGCCTTCGAAGGGCTTCTCGTGCAGCAGGCACATCAGCCCGTGCCGGCCCGCGACCGTCTTCAGCGTCTCCATGATCAGCTGGTTGTGGTCGGTCGCGATGTTCGCTTCCTCGAAGACCGGGGCGAGCTCGTGCTGGGCGGGCGCGGCTTCGTTGTGCTGCGTCTTCGCCGGCACGCCGAGCC
>JAGDBR010000274.1 GCA_017958935.1 Lachnospiraceae bacterium
GCCAGATAGTCGTCGATCCGGACCACGTCCCACGCATGGATCACACGGCCGTCCCCGAGACTGACGCCGCAGTGTCTCCAGTTGACCGGGCCGTTTTCGCCCGGACACAGGCAGTCATAGAATACGAACGCGCCCCGCTCCGGCGCCCCGTCCCGCAGCGCGTCCCTGTACATCACGCAGGATTCCTTCGCGGAATCCCCGCCATAGATCTCGATTTGATTGCTGATTTCAAGCGCGTCCTCGATAAACGCCAGACACCAGCCCGCATACGCTGTGCTGCCGAGTCGGCTTTCAGCCCAACGAATCATGTTTTCTGTCAGCTTCTCCATCAGAAAAACGCCTTCAGGAACGCCTGCAGTTCATTGAATCCGCCGTGCGGCCACTGCGCGATGTCCGCGCCGGCCTTGTTGATCAGGCAGTCCGTGAGCAGGAAGACCTTCATGCCGAGCGTTTCGGCGATCATGTCTTCTCCGGTGTCATTGCCGACCATCAGGCAGTCTTCGGGCTCCAGGCCGCAGCGCGCGAGCACTTCCCGGTAATAGTCCGGGTTCGGCTTGCAGGTCGTGCTGTTCTCGTAGGTCGTATAAAGCTCGAAATCCGACGGCTCGAGGCCTGCCCAGCGGATGCGGCTCTCGGTCGCGTAGGAGGGGAACAGCGGATTCGTCGCCAGGACCGTCCGGAGCCCCAGGGCCTTCACGAGGTCCACGGTCTCTTTCGCCTGCGGGTTGAAGCCGCAGAAGACCCGTGCCTTCTGGAAATCCACGGCGTAGAACTCTTCGAAAAGCGGGACGTGCGCCCGCGCCTTCTCGCCGTAAAGGCCCAGGAAGAAGCGCCAGAAGGCTTCTTCGTTCGGGCAGGAACCGTCGTTCTTCACCATGGCGGCCGTGCCGCCCCAGATCGCACGGATCAGCGCCTCCGGCTCATAACCGTAGGGCGCCATTTTCTGACACAAAAAACGGAAATATCCGTTGACGAACTCGTCCTGGTCCATCGGGAGCAGGGTACCGTCGAGGTCGAACAATACAGCTTTCAGCATGGATACGGTCTCCTGATGTGGGTTTCTCTTACCGCTCCTTCCCGCGGAAGAAGAGCGCGAGCATGCCGGGGCCGACGTGGGCGCCCGAGAAGGGCTCGTGCTGGACGATGGTGACGTTCACGTCCGGGGTGATGTGCTTGACCAGGGCGGCAAGCTCCTGCGCGTCTTCCAGGCAGTCCCCGTGCGAGATGAACACGCCGAGGTCCTGAACGGCCAGCCGCTTTTCGTCATATTTCTTCACGATCGCTTCGATCGCCTTTTTCCGGCCGCGCGCGATGCCGCAGGAAACGATGTGGCCTTCCTTGTCGCCGTAAAGGATCGGCTTGATGTTCAGGACCGTGCCGATCTTCGCGGTCATGCCGCTGACGCGGCCCGTCCGCTTCAGGAAGTTCAGGTCGTCGACCGTAAAATACTGGCAGGTGTTCGGGACTTCCTCGTCCAGGATCTTCGCGGCATCCCGGGAAGACATGCCGGCCTGGGCAAGCCGGACCGCGCGGATCGCGAGCATGCCGCCGCCGAGGCCGCAGCCCTGCGAATCCACGATGTGGACGTAGCGGTCCGGGAAGTCCTCCATGAGTTCTTCCGCGGCCATGGACGCCGCGTTGTAGGTGCCGCTGATGCCGGAACTCATGACGACGCAGATCACGTCCTGTCCGGCTTCCAGCACAGGCCGGAACTCCGACAGGAACAGATGCGTGTTCAGCAGGCTGGTCTTCACGACACGGCCCGCTTTCAGGCCTTCGTAATAGGCGTGGGAGTCGAAGCTTTCAAGATCGCCCGTGTAGATGCCGGCCGCGCCGTCGAGCGTATAGGCGCAGGGCAGCATCCGGATATTCTTTCTTAATGATTTCGGCAGATTTGCGGTGCCGTCCGCAAAAACGACAAATGACATGGAACCTCCTTGCCGGTGCATCTAATATGGCATATTATGTCCGCTTCCATTATACCTCATTCCGGCGATTTTGCAAGCCCGGATGGCGGAAGCCGGAACCCGGCCGCCGGGCAGCGGACCCGAAGGGCGCGAAAGACCCGCAGGCAGCAGCCCGCGGGTCCTTCACTGTTTGCTAGAAACGGTCACAGGGCGACGAGGATGTTGTCGTACAGGGACTCGTCCAGGTCTTCCTTGTTCTTCGACAGGCTGATGATGAAGTCGACGTCGCAGATGCGGGAGATGACTTCCAGCTGGCCGATGTAATCCTTGATCGCCTCGGTATTGTCGGCGATCTTCGTGTTCTGCATAAAACCGTCCAGATAGATCTGCTCGAGATCGTGGTCCTGAGAGGCAATGCCGCAGACGAAGCCGATGAACTCGTCGCCGCTCTTCAGCGGATAGCGGGAAGCGTCGATCAGACGGATCTTCCGGTCCAGTTCATACATGTGCTTGTTGTTTTTATCGATATAGACGATGTTCCCGGCGGCCGTCTTGACCGACTCGTTCGCCTTGTCCAGAATGATCTTCGTCTTTCCTTTGCCCTTCGCGCCGACGATCAGATAAACCATGAGCGTGTCCTCCTCATTGTGCAGGGCTGCCCTGCTTTTTCTTTATTATAGCCGATGGGAAGAGAAAAGGCAAGGCTAAAAGGCAGACGAAACAGGCAAACAGGGACCGGCAGGCGAAGAATCCGCAGCCGCGCCGCAGGCGGACAGATTCCGCCTGTCCGTCCGAATTAAGTTGACCTTTACACCTGCCTGATAGTATAATAAATTAGCGAATAATGAGAGAATGGGGCCTTTCGGCCGGGGCGCGCAGAAGACCTGCGGAGCCTGTGCCGGAGCGGCCCGCGGCAACAAGACCACAAAACATATTAAGGGGGTTTTTCATGAAACAGAACGTCCGGTTTGACTATTCGAAGGCGATGCAGTTCATCGACC
>JAGDBR010000023.1 GCA_017958935.1 Lachnospiraceae bacterium
CTCCGGAGGAAGCGGACCGCTTGCGCGTGCTTTCTACCGGGCTCTACGACCGGAACAGAAGCGAAGAGTACAACGCAGGCCGGCGGAAGGCCTATCAGCATGAGAGAAAGCAGTCTTTCCCAGGCGGGCTCGTCGTCGCGCTCTGGGACGTTTCGGACGGCAGGATCTCTTCTGTAAAGATCGAAGGCGACTTCTTCGGCGAACTCGACGTTTCCGGGCTCGAAGTCGCATTGTCCGGCGCTGAGGCGACGGAAGAGGGCGTGCGGTCGCGCCTGATGACGACGGATCTTTCCAGGTACGTCAGCGGGGCTTCCCCGGAGGACTTTGCCGCGCTGTTCACCGACGCCGAAATGTGACATAGTTTGTGACAGATATTACAAAAATATTAAAAAAGTGAACGGAAAATGATTGACAAGATCCGGAAAACTTGTTATAGTGTATCTGTGGTTTTGTGCAGTATCTATATTTAGTATATATGAGACCGGATTATATGAAGAAATTGTTTCGGATCGCAGCATTGATACTGGCCGTCGTCCTGCTGGCAGTGAGCAGCGGGCGTTTCGCGATGGCCGGAAAGGACTCGCTCGACGCGAACACGGCAGTCGCGGGCGCGTCGGTGACGCTCCGGAATTATTATGAATCGAATGAGGACGCGGAAGAGCGGCTGATCGAGGCGCTGAAGAAGCTGAGCGGCGTCTTGGAGACCGAGCCGGAAACGGAACCTGTGACGACGGAACCGGAGACGGAGCCCGAAACGGACGAGACGGAAGAAGAGACGACCGAAGAGGAAAGCTCCCTGTACCGTGTCGAGCGCTACGACAGCCCGAAGACCGGCTACGTCAGCGCGCCGTCCTACGTGAACCTCCGCGAACTGCCGACGACCGCTTCCCAGTCGCTCGGCCAGGTCTTCCGCGGCGGCAGCATCACGATCATCGGCGAAGTGCCGGTCGAGGAGAGCTTCTGGTTCCTCGCAAGCGTCAACGGCTTTGAAGCGTTCGTGTCGCCCGACTACGTCGTATTCGGCGCGGAAGCGGAAGCGCTGAAGGCCGAGATGGCCGCGGCGGTCCGGGATCCGAAGACGATGCCGACGACGTTCACGCTCCGTGACAGCGTGGACCACGTGCCCGCGGCCGAACTGACACGGCTCCGCCGCCACATCAGCGAGCTCGTCTACAGCCTGAAGAACGATTATCCGCGGGTCGCGGCCGTGAACGATTACACCAGCATGTACTCCGTGCTCGTGTATCTCCTTGAAATCTATACGAAGATCGCGGATATCGCGAAGACTTATAATCTGCCGGCCGCTTATGCGGACGCGAACGACGGCATGACCGTCATCGAACTGAACCGCGCGTATTTGAGCCAGCTGACCGGCAAGACGGAAGCGGACTTCTGGCAGGACAGCGCGGCGCACAACGACGCGGCGAAGAAGGCTGAAGAAGAGGCCAGGGCTGCGGAGGAAGCGCGCAGAGCCGCGGAAGAAGCGCAGCGGATCGCGGAAGCGAACGCCCTCGCGGCGCAGGAAGAAGCGGAACGCGCGCAGGCGCAGCAGGATCCGGAAGGATCGCAGGCCGCCGAAGCGGAAGCGGCCCGCTTAAAGGCTGAAGAGGACGCGGAACGCGCCCGCCAGGAAGCGGAAGCCGCGCGTCTTGCGGAAGAGGCCGCGCGTCAGGCCGCGCAGAACGCGGCGCAGAACGCGCTGAACGAAGCAATCGCGATCGCGAAGGCGCAGGGCTCCGGCATCGGCCGCCAGATCGCGGATTACGCCGAGACGTTCGTCGGCATCCTGCCGTACGTCTGGGGCGGCGCGAGCTTAAAGAGCGGCGCGGACTGCTCCGGCTTTGCGGGTCAGATCCTGGCGCATTTCGGACTGCTCGACCAGCGCCTCGCGAACATGCACGGCTACTGCTCGTGGGATTACCGGACGCTCGGTCATGAAGTGGCCCTGCAGGACATTCAGCCCGGCGACATCATCTGCTATCCCGGCCACGTGGCCATCTATTTCGGCAACGGCCTGATCGTTCATGAACCGAACCCGAACCGTTTCGCGGAATACGGCAGCATGTACGTGCTGGAGATCCTGACGGTCCGCCGGTTCTATTAAGAGTAAAGTGTATTTTCACCGGCCCCTGGTTTCAGGGGCCGATTCAGGTATATTAGGATGAAGAAGATCATCACGCTCCTCATACTCGTTCCGGCGCTCCTTCTTGGGAGCGTGCTTTGCTATGCGGACAATGCCAATGAGAGCAGCGTCTCGATGGCCGGCGCGTCCGTCCTTCTCAACAATTATCTGAAGAGCAATTCGAACGGCTACACGGTCCTCGCGCAGAAACTCCCGGCGCTGAAGCGGTTTTCCGGCGACATGACCGCGGGCGAAACGCTCGAGCCCGTGACCTACGAAGAACCGAAGACCGGCATGGTCTGTACGGAAAACACGCTGATCATCCGGGAAGGAGAATCCGTGCTCTCGAACATGCTGGCGTACGCGTATCAGCAGGAGGAGATCACGGTCTACGGCGAGCATCAGGTGAACGGAAAACTCTGGTACGACGTCGACTACGCCGGCATCAAGGGACATGCCGCCGCCGACTTCATTCTCTTTGGAAACGACGCGCTCGTCTATTACACGAACCTGCACGCGCGGCTCAAATCCTCCGCGGTCATCATGGACAAGGCGGTCATCCTGGACGATCTGTCCGGCCTCGATGAGAATTCCAGAAACCGCATTGAAAAGGCGGTCAAGCTCATCAACTACTGCTTAAGGACCGACTATCCGAAGGCGGAGCAATCCGAAAACTACGTCAACATGTACTCGATCCTCGCGTACATTGCCCAGAATTATCAGGAGATCATCAACCTCTCCTCGGCCTTCGGCCTCGACGAGACCTATTACCGGGCCGCGCTCGACATGCAGACGATCACGCTGATCCGTGAAAACCTCGTGGATACGACCGGCATTTCCGATACGGAATTCAGCAAGCAGATCCAGAAAGCGGTCGCGGAGCGGGAGCAGAAGGCGCGCTATACGCTCGGCGAGCAGGTCGCGAACTACGCGGCGACGTTCATCAACATCCTGCCGTACGTCTGGGGCGGCGCAAGTCTGACCAGGGGCGCGGACTGCTCGGGCTTCTGCATGCAGATCTACGCGCATTTCGGCTATTTCGACCAGGCGGTCGCGAACCGGCACGGCGAGGATTCGACGTCGCTCAGGCGGTTCGGCCGCGAGATCGCGCTGAAGGACATTCAGCCCGGCGACATGGTCTGCTATCAGGGGCACGTCGCGATCTACTACGGCAACGGCATGGTCGTGCATGAGCCGAACGTCGGCAAGAAAGCAGCCTTCGGCAGCCTTTACATGGCGCCGATCATCACAATACGGCGGCTGATCCCGTAAGGCGCCGCCCGGAAGGGAATCCCATGGTATTCTCCAGCCTGCTGTTCGTGTTCGCGTTTCTGACACCGCAGCTGATCCTCTATTTTCTGATCAAGAACAAGACCGCGCGGAATGTGATCCTCCTGGTCTTTTCCCTGGTGTTCTATGCGTTCGGCGGCCCGAAATACCTGCTGCTTCTTTTGCTGGAAAGCTTCGTGAGTTTCCTTGCCGCCCGTGAGATCAGCAATTCCCAATTTGATCAAATGAAGAAACGGTGGCTCGCGCTCGGCATCGGGACGCTGCTGATCCTTCTCGTCGTTTTCAAGTACCTCGGATTCTTTCTCGACAATCTCCATTTCCTGATCCGGTGGCCGAAGGAAGTGCCTGCGATCGTGCTTCCGATCGGCATCTCATTCTATACGTTCCAGCTGATCTCTTACCAGGTGGACGTCTACCGCGGCGAGGTCGCCTATCAGCCGAAATACTGGAAGGTGCTCCTGTACGCGAGCCTCTTTCATCAATGCATTGCCGGCCCGATCGTCCGCTACCGGACCGTATCGGAGGAGATCGAAGACCGTTCGGTGACGGTACAGGACGTCATGGCGGGCATCCGGCGGTTCACGGTCGGACTTGCCAAAAAGGCGATCCTGGCAAACGGCTGCGCCGCGGTCGCGGACGCCTTGCTGCCTGCGGAAAAAGCGGCGGCAGCGTCTGCTTCCGGTCCCGCGCTCTGGCTCGGAATGTTCGCGTACATGCTGCAGATCTACCTCGATTTCTCCGCATATTCCGACATGGCGATCGGCATGGGGCGGATGGTCGGCTTCCATTACCTCGAAAACTTTGACTATCCTTACACGGCATCCTCCGTGCAGCAGTTCTGGCGGAAATGGCACATTTCCCTGTCGACCTTCTTCCGCGATTACGTTTACATCCCGCTCGGCGGCAGCAAGAAGGGCTTCTTCCGGACGATCCTCAACCTGTTCATCGTCTGGTTTCTGACCGGAATGTGGCACGGCGCGAGCTGGAATTTCATCCTCTGGGGACTGTATTTCTTTGTGTTCCTGGTGATCGAGCGTCTTTTCCTCGGAAAGCTTCTCGAAAAGAATACGGTGACGAAGATCCTCGGACACGCGTACACGCTGCTTGCCGTGTTCTTCGGCTGGGTGCTGTTCCGCTTTACGGATCTTGGCCTGATCGGAGAAGTCCTGAAAGGGATGTTCGGCGGTCACGCGGGCGCGAACGCGCTGACGGCGTCGTCGCAGTTTGTCAACAACCTGTTCTTCCTGATCCTTGCCGTCGTCGCGGTCATACCGGTCGGGAAGCACCTGCATGAAGCGCTGACGCGGGCCGCGGAGGTCTCGAAGAACCGCGTATTCGTCGCCGTCATCCGCGTCGGCCAGGCGATCCTGCCGGGCATCCTCTTGATCCTTTCGGTGCTCGCGCTGATCGGTGACAGCTACAATCCGTTCCTGTACTTCCGCTTCTAAAGAGCGGCAGTGGAAAAATGAGGCATCAACCTTGAATACGGCAGAAGAACGACAAGAGCAAAAAGAAGAACTGAACCGCTTCTGGCAGATGGTGGGCATCACGGTCTTTTCCGTCCTGATGGTCTCGGGGATGATCATCGGCTTCCTGACTTTCTTACGTCCGAAGACCTCGGAGATCGAGAAGCGGACGCTGACCGAGTTCCCGGAGTTTTCCGTTTCCTCCTTTGTGGAAGGCGACTTCACGTCGGGGCTCAGCACCTGGTACGCGGACACGTATCCGATGCGGGACAGCCTTTTATCGGCAGGGCAGAACTTCAAACTCCTCTACGGTTTCAAGCGGAACAGCGTGACGAACGTCGCGAACGGCGACGACATTCCGGACGTGCCGGATCTTCCGACAAAGCCGGTCGCGCCGGAGACGGACGCGCCGGAGGAAACGACCGGAGCGCCTGAAACGCAGGCTCCGGAAACGACGGCGGACGCGACGAACGCGCCGGAAACGAAAACGCCGGAGACGCTCGATCCGAACGAGCTCGGCAAGGAAGGGCAGGACATCGCGAAGATGAATCCGCAGGAAGCGGGCGGCGTGAACGTCCTGAAACTCGTCGGCTACTGCGTTTACGGCTTCAATCTGAATGCGGCGAACCGCTACGCGGAAGCGGTCGCGACCGCGGCGAACGCATTGAAAGGCAGCAACGTCAAGGTCTATGAACTGCTGATCCCGAACAACTCCGGCGTCATGCTGGATGAGGCGACCCGGAAAGCCTGGAACCTTTCCGATGAAGCAAAGGTCATCCGGTACTACACCTCGAAGACCCTGGAACTTTCGCCGGACGTCATCTGCGTCCCGGTGCTGGACACGCTCCGGTCGCACAATTCCGAATACCTTTACTTCTACACCGATCATCACTGGACGGCGCTCGGCGCGTATTACGCCTACGTTGAGCTCTGCAAGGCGATGGGGGTCACGGCGAACCGGCTCGCCGATTATCAAACGGAAGTGACGAAGGGATTCCTCGGCAGCTATTACAATACGAACGGCCTCACGCAGCTCGGCGCGAATCCCGACACGATCACGTCCTACGTGCCGCTGACCACGAATGAATTCGTCTTTTATGACGCGTATTTGAAGACGGAGCGGACGGGCAAGATCATCCGCAACATGTCCGGGTTCGACAGCAAATACGGCTACATGGGTTTCATTTACGGCGACAACCCGTACAGCATCGTGCATAACCCCAACGTGAAGAACGGGAAGACCGCGGTGCTCGTGAAGGAATCCTTCGGCAACTGCTTCGCGCCGTTCCTCGCCGATCATTATGAGACGCTTTACATCATCGATTACCGCGATTACAAGGAGAGCATTCCGAAGCTTGTGAAGGAGACCGGCGCCGTCGACCTCATTTTCGTCAACAACCTCGAAGCCCTTTCCAGCGCGAGCACGATGGACGTCCTGTACAGCCTCTGCAGATGATCGCC
>JAGDBR010000275.1 GCA_017958935.1 Lachnospiraceae bacterium
GATTCGGTCGGCGATTTCAGCCCCTGCTCGCACCTGACCGTCCATGAGATGAAGGCGGTCGGCCGCGTCCTCGGCCTGCCCGAGGTCCTGATCGAGAAGAAGCCCGCGGACGGCCTGACCGGCCTGACCGACGAGGACAACTTAGGCTTCACCTACGCCGAACTGGACCGCTACATCCGGACCGGCGAGATCGAAGATCAGGAGAAAAAGGCGAAGATCGACCGGCTGCACCGCATCAATCAGTTCAAGCTGGAGCTGATGCCTTCTTTCGACCCGGGTTTCTGACCGGCCGGGCGGAAGGCCCGGCGCGACCGCACTCCGAAGGAGGACCTATGAAAAAACCCTACGAACTCGGCATCCTGATCGGCCGCTTCCAGACGCTGCATGCCGGTCATGTGATGATGATCGATAAAGCCATCGAACTCTGCGGCGAGGTCGGCCTCTTCGTCGGCTCCTCGCAGGAATCGATGACCGAGAACAACCCCTTCTCGTACGAGGTCCGGAAGGAAATGCTCGAGAAGGTCTTCGGCGACCGGCTGAAGATCTGGCCGCTCGTCGACATCCATGTCGGCAACTATTCCGGCTGGGGCGAATACGTGCTGCAGAATGTCGTCGAAAGGTTCGGCCGCAGCCCGGACCTGCTGATCTCGGGCAAGGAAGAGCGCCGCATCAACTGGTTCGACGGTGTCTCGGGGCTGCGCATCAGCGAGCTCTACATTCCGAAGCTCATTGACATTTCCGCTTCCGAGATGCGCGCCTTCCTGCTGAAGGACGACGAAGCATCCTGGAAGGAGTACTCGCCGGAAGCGCTGCACGGTATGTACCGGACGCTCCGGCAGATCGTCCTGCAGTCCGCCGGGAACACCGAAACGGACAGCCTGTAACGGGGTATTCCTGCGGCCGGCCCCCCGCAAGGAGTGTTCCGCGCCTCCTGTGACCGATATCCCGCAAGACGCGTTCAGCGCCTTGCGCACCACATCAAACGGCGCTGCCCTGCAGCGCCCGAAAGGAAAGAACATGAAACTGGAACCGATCGTCACGTCTCTTCTGGACACCGACCTGTACAAATTCAACATGGATCAGGTGATCTTCCACAAGCACACCGACCTCCTGGGCGAGTACTATTTCAAGTGCCGCACCGAGGGCGTGACCTTCTCCGAAGAGGTCGTCGAGGAGATCAACGCGCAGATCGACCACCTCTGCTCCCTCCGCTTTCGGAAGGAAGAGCTGGACTACCTGCGTTCGATCCGCTTCATCAAGCCCGACTACGTCGAATTCCTGCGTCTCTGGCATCCGATCCGCGATTACGTGACCGTCCGCCGCGAAGACGACGGCGAGCTCAGCGTGATCGTCCATGGCCCGCTCTTCTCCGCGATGCAGTTCGAGATCTACCTGCTGGAGATCATCAACGAGACCTACTTCCGCATGAATTACGACTATGACATGCTCGTGAAGTCCGCGGAAGAAAAACTCGACCGGAAGATCCGGGCCCTGAACGACGGCACCTATACCTTCTCGTTCGCCGAATTCGGCGCGCGCCGCCGTCTGTCCCGCGACTGGGAAGAGACCGCGATCCGCCGGCTCGCGACGGAAACGAACAAGTGCGTCGGCACGTCGAACGTCTATTTCGCCTGGAAATACAACCTGACGCCGATCGGCACCTACGCGCACGAGTTCGTACAGATGTACCAGGGCATCGACTCGATCCCGCTCGCCTATACGAACCATTACGCGATGAAGGACTGGTACGACGAGTATCTCGGCGACAACGGCACCGCCCTGACCGACACGATCACGACGGACCTGTTCCTGCTGGATTTCAACCGCTCCCGCGTGAACAACTACACCGGCGTCCGCCACGACAGCGGCGACCCGTACGAGTGGGGCGAGAAGATCATCGCGCACTACAAAAAATACGGCGTCGACCCGAAGACGAAGCTGCTGCTCTTCAGCGACAGCCTGGACTTCGACCGGGCGCAGGCGCTCTACGATTACTTCAAGGACCGCTCGAAGGTCTCCTTCGGCATCGGCACCTTCGTCAGCAACGACACCTGCGTGCGCCCGCTGAACATCGTCATCAAGCTGCAGTATGTGAACGGCCGCCCCGTCGCGAAGCTTTCCGACGCGCCGGGCTAGGTCATGTGCCACGACGAGGAATACCTGCAGTACCTGCGCCGCTCGGTCGAGTTCCGGCTGGAGCGCGAGCGGATCAAAAAACAGTAACTGAAAGGAGGCTTCCATGATTCCCGTACCGAAGCTGTTCAGAAACACGAAGACCGTCAGGCGGATCGAAGCGTACATGGACTCCACGTTCAATGAAGTCCTGCACACGACGCTGAATCCGGACGGCCCCGGCGCGATCCGCGTCCACCTGATCCCGCCGAAAAAAGAGGAAAACGCGCTGAACCCGAGCGTCGCGATCGTGAACGGCACCGACATCGTGCCGGTCAATTTCGCGTCGGCCGTCATTCTCGCGGAGATGATCCGGGAAGCGAACAAATACGACGGCCAGGAGATCGGTGAGGCGGCCGTGCAGAGCATTCTGACGAACACGGCCGAGAGCGTGAAACAGATCATCCCGGTCCTCTCGAAAAAGCGCATCCGGAACGACATCGTCCGGATCTACACGACGATGAAGCAGATCGCCTGCCGCGAGCCGGTCACGACCGACATCCATTACATGAGCCTCGGCGAGTACGCGGAATACATGAACGCCCCGCACCGCATGGACGTGATGGTCAGCGCGATGACGAAGAACGGTCAATGGCACTGCAACCAGAAATGCGTGCACTGCTACGCGGCCGGCCAGGTGCATTCCGGCGAGGAAGAGCTGCCGACGGAGGACTGGAAGAAGATCCTCGACAAATGCCGCGAAGCCGGCATCCCGCAGATCACATTCACCGGCGGCGAGCCGACGATGCGCGACGATCTCTTCGAACTCATCGGATACGCGCGCTGGTTCATTTCGCGCCTGAACACGAACGGCATCCGGCTGACGCCCGGATACTGCCGGAAGCTGCATGAAGCGGAACTGGACAGCGTCCAGATCACGTTCTACTCGGACGACGCCGATGTGCACAACCGGCTGGTCGGCGCGCCCCAGCACACGAACACGGTGGCGGGCATCGAGAACGCATTGGCGGAAGGGCTTTCCGTCAGCATCAACACCCCGCTCTGCACGCTGAACCGCGACTATGTGAACACGCTCCGCTTCCTGCGCGACAAGGGCGTCATCTACGTGACCTGCTCCGGCCTCATCACGACCGGGAACGCTGCGGAGGAAGCTTCCGAGCGCCTGCAGCTGACGAGCCGGGAACTGGAGCAGATCCTGCGCGACGCGGTCGCGTTCTGCCACGAAAACGGCATGGAGATCGCGTTCACGTCCCCGGGCTGGATCCCGCAGGAAGTGTTCGACGAGCTGAACATCCCGTCGCCGTCCTGCGGCGCGTGCCTGTCGAACATGGCCATTACGCCGGGCGGAAACGTCGTTCCGTGCCAGAGCTGGCTCTCCGACGAACCGCTCGGAAACATGCTGACCGACGACTGGGCGTCCATCTGGAACAGCCAGCGCTGCATCGAGTGCCGCAATTATTCGTCCGACATGACGGGCGAGTGTCCGTTAAGGAGGTATTGCTGATGAAGAACACAGTGAAAAAGACCGCACGGGTCCTGCTGCTTTCGCTGGTCCTGGTGCTGACCGTCCTGTTCTCGGCGGTACCGGCAAGCGCCGCTCCCACCGACGAGATCCTGAATTTCACGATCACTGTCGATGTCAATGACGACGCCTCCCTTGAAATGGTCTACCACATCGAATGGAAGGTCCTGTATGACGGCGGCGGCTCGGAAAAGCTGGAATGGGTCAACCTCGGCGTTCCGAACAAGTTCCACGAGAACCTGCGGCCGCTCAGCAGCACGATCAGCCGAATCGAAGACGAAGGCAATTACCTCGAGATCTACCTGGACCGCGGCTACGCCAAGAACGAGACCGTCGTGTTTGAGTTCGCGATGACGCAGGACCACATGTACCAGATCGACAAATGGGTCCAGGGCGAGACGGTCTACACGTTCACGCCGGCCTGGTTCGACGATTTCAGCGTCGACGCGCTCGAGATCCGCTGGAACGCGGAGGAAGCGGGCGCCTGGCAGCCGGACTGCCTGCAGGAAGACGGCTATCTCGTCTTCAAGGAAGCGTTAAGTCCCGGCGGCCGGTATACGATGAGCGTCGTCTATCCGAATGACGCGTTCGGCTTCTCCGTCGACCGTCAGGCGGACAGCGGCGGGGATCCGTACGTGCCGACCCCGACACCGGGACCCGACGGAAACGAAACCGTGCTCGAAAAGATCATCAGCGCCGTGGCCGCGATCATCGGGCTTATACTGGCGGCTTCTTTCCTGATCATCCCGTTCATCCTCTTCGTGAAGTTCATCAAGTGGATTGCCGGCGGCACGGGCTTCGGTTCGACACAGGAGACCGAGAAGAAGATCACCCGCACGAAGATCGAGTATTATGAGAACTGCCCGAGCTGCGGCGCCGTGCGCCAGGAAGGCAAAGACAGCTGCCCGTACTGCGGACGCAGC
>JAGDBR010000276.1 GCA_017958935.1 Lachnospiraceae bacterium
CGGAGCCGGCGAAGAAGCGCACGGCGGGCAACCTGCATCCGATCACGCAGGTCACGAACGAGCTGATCGACATCTTCACGGGCATGGGCTTCTCGGTATACGAAGGCACCGAGATCGAGAACGATTATTACAATTTCACAGCGCTGAACACGCCGGCGGACCATCCGGCGCGCGACATGCAGGACACGTTCTACCTGTCGCCGGAGTTCCTGCTGCGCACGCAGACCTCCGCGGGCCAGATCCACGTGATGGAGGCGCAGAAGCCGCCGATCAAGATCATTTCCCCGGGACGCGTGTTCCGTTCGGACGATGACGCGACGCATTCGCCGATGTTCGGCCAGATGGAAGGCCTCGTCGTCGACAAGGGCATTACGCTCGGCGACCTGCAGGGCATGCTGAACGTCATGGTGCAGCGTATGTTCGGCGAGGAGATCGGGACGCGGCTCAGGCCGTCTTATTTCCCGTTCACCGAGCCGTCCGTCGAGGTCGACGTCAGCTGCTTCCAGTGTCACGGGAAGGGCTGCCGGCTGTGCAAGGGCACGGGCTGGATCGAGGTCCTCGGCGCGGGCGTCGTGAACAAAAAGGTGCTCGAAGGCTGCGGCATCGATTCGTCCGTCTACTCCGGCTTCGCGTTCGGCGTCGGCCTGGAGCGTCTGGCAATGCTGCGCTACGGCCTCGGGAACATCAAGCTGCTGTTCGAATCGGACCTGCGCGTACTGTCGCAGATCCAGGACTGAGGAGGGGGAGAGATCATGTTAGTACCGTTAAGCTGGTTGAAAGAATACGTCGACATCGACGTGACTCCTCAGGAACTGGAGGATAAGCTGTTCTCCTGCGGCTTCGAGGTCGAGGAGAAATACGAGGTCGGCCGCGACATCTCGAACGTCGTCGCCGGGCACGTGCTGACGTGCGAGCCGATCGAAGGCACGCACCTGCACGTCTGCACGGTGGACATCGGCGAAGAAGCGCCCGTCCAGATCTGCTGCGGCGCGGACAATGTGCGCGCGGGCGGCGTCTTCCCCGTCGCGAAGGTCGGCGCGACCGTTTACGCGACGGCGAAGGACCATAAGACCGTGGAAGGCGTCGCGACGATCGGCGCCGGGAAGCTCCGCTGCTACGATTCCTTCGGCATGCTGTGCTCCGGGACGGAGCTCGGCCTGAACGAAGACCTGTATCCGGGCGCGGGCTACAACGGCCTGCTCGTACTGCCGGAGGACACGCCCGCCGGACAGGACGTCAAGCCGCTGCTGGGCCTCGACGACTGGATCTTCGACGTGTCGGTCACGGCGAACCGGCCGGACTGCCAGAACGTCTACGGTCTCGCGCGCGAAGTCGCCGCGATCCTCGAAAAGCCGCTGAAGCCGCTGGACTTAAGCTACACGGCGGACGACGAAGAAAAAGAGGGCTTCAGCGTTACGGTCGAAGCGCCGGACCTGTGCCCGCGCTATATCTCGCACTACGTGCACGACGTGAAGATCGGCGAGTCGCCGGCCTGGATGAAGCGTTTTCTCGCGCTGACGGGCATCGGCTCGATCTCGAACATCGTCGACATCACGAACTTCGTCCTGAAGGAGCTCGGCCAGCCGATGCACGCCTTCGACGACAAGTACCTGAAAGGGAACGCGATCATCGTGCGCAGGGCGCGTGACGGCGAGCGCATCCAGACGCTGGACGAGAAGGAATTCACGCTGAACGAAAACAACCTCGTGATCTGCGACAGGGAGCGCGCGGTCGCGCTGGCCGGCATCATGGGCGGCCTGAACTCCGAGATCCTCGACACGACGGAAGGCGTCATCTACGAAGCCGCGAAATTCGCCCGCGACAACATCCGCCGCTCTTCGCGCGCGCTCGGCCAGTCTTCGGACTCGTCGGCGCTGTTCTCGAAGGGCGTCAACGAATACACGACCGTGCTCGCGATGGAGCGCGCGCTGCATCTGACCGAAGCCCTGGGCTGCGGAAAGATCGGCCGGACGCATTTCGACGTGAACACCGGGAACAGCATCGAGCCGCGCAGCCTCACGGTCTCCGTGAAGCAGGTGAACGGCGTGCTGGGCATCACGGTGCCGGACGGGGACATCGTCCGCATCCTGAAGAACCTGAACTTCGACCCGATGCTTTCGGGCGACGCGCTGACGATCCGGATCCCGGGCTACCGCGAGGACATGGAATCGTACCAGGACGTCGCGGAGGAAGTGATCCGCGAATACGGCTACGGACACGTCGTTCCGACCTTCATGCCGACCGCGCAGGTCACGACCGGCGGCCGGGATCTGAGGCAGCGCAGCGAGCTCCGGATCAAGCGGGCGCTCTGCGCGCAGGGCGCGTTCGAGGGCATGCATTACTCCTTCTTCTCGCCGGCGGACCTGGATCTTTTAAGGCTCCCGGAGGATGCGAAGGAGCGGCAGGCGATCCCGATCCTGAACCCGCTGAACGAGGACATCTCCCTGATGCGCACGATCCTCGCGCCGCAGATGATCCGCGCCTGCGCGCGCAATCAGAAGCACGGCACGCTGGAAGGTCGCATCTATGAATTCGCGAAGATCTTCGTGCCGAAAGAGCTCCCGCTGAAGGATTATCCGGCGGAGATCCCGACGCTCTCAATCGGCGTCTTCGGCGAGAATGAAGACTTCTACACCCTGAAGGGACTCGTGGAGACGGTCGCGAAGGTGCTTGGCGTCAGGTTCACCTATGAAAAAGCGGAGCGCTCCTACCTGCATCCGTACCGGACCGCGGAAGTGTTCTGCGAAGGCGAGAAGATCGGCGTGCTCGGACAGGTCCGCTACGAGATCACATCGGAGCTGGACTGCCGCACGGGCATCTGCGTCGCGGA
>JAGDBR010000277.1 GCA_017958935.1 Lachnospiraceae bacterium
GACGAAGCGCTGATCCTGTCGGCAGTCGATCTGTCGGGGCGGGCGCATCTGTCTTACCCTGCCGCGATGCGCGCGAAGAAGGTCGGCACCTTCGACGTGGAGCTCGCGGAGGAGTTCTGGACGTCGTTCGCGCGGTCCGCGAAGCTGACGCTGCACATCCGGCAGCTCGACGGGCGGAACGCGCACCACATCCTCGAGGGGCAGTTCAAGTCCGTCGCGCGCAGCCTCAGGACGGCGGTGAGCCTGGACCCGGAGGCGGCGGGCGAGATCCCGTCGACGAAGGGCCTGCTGTAAAGGAGAAAGCATGATCGCGATCATTGACTACGGCGTGGGCAACCTGTTTTCCCTGAAAAGCTCGTTCGACGCGCTCGGGATCGAGGCGTGCGTCAGCGGCGATGCGGACTTCATCCGGCGCGCGGACCGTATCGTGCTGCCGGGCGTCGGCGCGTTCCGCGACGCGATCGGGAAGCTTCGGGAAAGCGGGCTCTCGGACGTCGTGAAAGCGGAAGCGCGGACCGGGAAGCCGCTGCTCGGCATCTGTCTCGGCATGCAGCTGCTGCTCGACAAGAGCCATGAATTCGGCGAATACGAGGGACTCGGGCTCGTGCCCGGCGAGGTGCGGCCGCTGAAGGAGGCCTTCGTGAACGAGGGGCTTGCGGACGGCGAAGACGCCTTGTCTCTCAAGATCCCCCAGATGGGCTGGAACGCGCTGAAACTGTGCAGTGAAAGTCCGCTGTTTCATAAGACGTCGCCCGGCGAGCACATGTATTTCGTGCATTCCTATTACTGCGACAGCCCAAAGCCTTACGTCACGGCCGTCTGCGAATACGGCTTCGACGTGACGGCGGCCGTGCAGAACGGCAACGTCTTCGGCTGCCAGTTCCATCCGGAAAAAAGCGGGCCGGCAGGGCTGAAGATCCTGCAGGCGTTCAGCGAATTGTAAAGGAGCGGACATGATCCTGTTACCGGCGATCGACCTCGTGGACGGAAAAGCCGTACGGCTGTTCAGGGGCGATTACGATCAGATGACGATATACAGCGAACACCCGGAGGAGGTCGCGGCGGACTTCGCGTCCTGCGGCGCCGAATGGATCCACATCGTGGACCTCGAAGGCGCGAAAAGCGGCCGCACGCCGAATCTTCAGACGGTGAAAAAGATCGTTTCTTCGTCCGGTTTGAAGGCGGAGGCCGGCGGCGGCATCCGCAGCATGAAAACGGCGGACGCGTATCTTTCCGCGGGCGTATCCCGCGTGATCCTCGGGACGGCGGCGGTCCGGGACCCTGCATTTCTGAAGGAAGCGCTGCGCATCTTCGGCCCTGCGGTCGCTGTCGGCGCGGACTTGAAGGACGGCTTCGTCGCCGTGAAGGGATGGCTCGAAAAGACCGGGCAGAGCGGCATGGAATTCTTAAAGCGCATGGAAGACCTCGGCGTTTCGACGGTCATCGTGACGGACATCTCGAAGGACGGCGCGATGCAGGGGACGAACCGCGAACTGTACCGGGAACTCTGCCGCGAACTGTCGATGAACGTCGTCGCGTCCGGCGGCGTCTCGTCGCTCGAGGACGTGAAGGCGCTGAAGGAAGCGGGCCTGTACGGCGCGATCGTCGGAAAAGCCTATTATACGGGCGCGGTCGATCAGAAAGAAGCGGTCCGCGTCAGCCGGGAGGAGGAAGCATGATCACGAAACGCATCATTCCCTGCCTGGACGTGCGGGACGGAAGAGTCGTGAAGGGCACGAATTTCATGGGCCTCCGGGACGTTTCTTCCCCGGTCGAGCTCGGCCGGTACTATTCGGACTGCGGGGCGGACGAGCTCGTGTTCTACGACATCACGGCCTCCGCCGAGGGGCGGAAGCTCTTCACCGAAGTCCTGACAGAGGTCGCCCGGACGATTTTCATTCCGCTCACGGTCGGCGGCGGCATCAACACGCTCGACGATTTCGACCGAGTCCTGAAATGCGGCGCCGACAAGGTCAGCGTGAACTCGGGCGCGATCCGCGACCCCTCCCTGATCAATGATGCCGCGAAGCGTTACGGCAGCCAGTGCGTCGTCCTGTCGGCGGACGTCAGGCGCGTGGACGGGCAGTATCATGTGTTCGCGAAGGGCGGCCGGGTCGACACCGGGCTCGACGCGAAGCAATGGCTTTCGGAGGGCGTCGCGCGCGGCGCCGGCGAGATCGTGCTGAACTCGATCGACACGGACGGCGTGAAGCAGGGCTTCGACCTGGAAATGCTCCGGGATCTCTGTGGAAAACTCGGCGTGCCGGTGATCGCGTCCGGCGGCGCCGGATGTTCGGAAGATTTCATCAAACTGTTCCGGGAACTTCCGTTCGTGGACGCGGGGCTCGCGGCCTCGATCTTCCACTTCGGTGAAGTAAAGATCCCTGAATTAAAGGAAAAACTGTCTGCAGCGGGTATCCCGATGCGGCTGATGTAGATCAGCCGGCAGCCGGCAGAATATCGGAAAGGATGTTAAAAATGGTCAGCATCAATGAACTGAAATTCAACGCACAGGGGCTGATCCCCGCGATCGTCGTGGACCAGGTGAGCCGCGAAGTCCTGATGCAGGCGTGGATGAACGCCGAAAGCCTGCAGAAAACGATGGAAACGGGCCTGGCCTGTTTCTACAGCCGGTCGCGGAGCGAACTCTGGGTCAAGGGCGAGACGAGCGGGAACTACCAGCACGTGGTCTCCGTCACGGCCGACTGCGACCGCGACAGCCTGGTGCTGGTCGTGTCGCCGGACGGACCGGCCTGCCATCTCGGGACGAAAAGCTGCTTCGAGTACCCGGTCTATCTGAGCGATGAGCGGGAGGACTTCACGTACGAAGGGCTGTACGCCCTCCTGGAAGGACGGAAGCGCGACCTGCCCGAAGGCAGCTATACGACCTACCTGTTCAAGAAGGGCACCGACAAGATCCTGAAGAAGATCGGCGAAGAGTCGACCGAGGTCATCATTGCCGGAAAGGCGGAGGACAAGGCCGAGACGGTCTATGAGATCGCGGACCTTGCGTACCACGTGATGGTGCTGATGGTCCAGCAGGGGATCACGATGGAGGACGTCTACCGGGAGCTCGCGTCCCGCCACGTCATCGACCACAAGGTCAAGCAGGAGAAGATGACCGGGGACGGCGGACAGGCCTGAAAAAAGCGCGGCGACACAGACGGCGCAGGACCGGACGGAGCGCGTCCGGCGCGGCCGCGGCCGCTGAGAAGAAAACGCAAGGGGGAAGAGAGCGATGAGGGTCCTGAATTTCGGATCCCTGAATCTGGACTATGTGTACAGAGTCGGACATTTTGTGCAGCCCGGCGAGACGCTGAGCGCTGCATCCCAGAAGGTCCTGCCGGGCGGCAAGGGCCTGAACCAGTCCGTCGCGCTGGCGCGCGCCGGCGTGCGCGTGTTCCACGCGGGGTGCCTGGGCAGCGGCGGGGAGATGCTCGCGGAACTGCTTCGGAAAAGCGGCGCGGACATCCGGTTTCTGCGGTGTGTGGACGAACTGCAGGGGAACGCCGTGATCCAGGTCGACGATGCGGGACAGAACTGCATCCTGCTGTTCGGCGGCTCGAACCGGTGCGTCACGAAGGAGCAGGCCGAAGCGACGCTCTCGTCCTTCTCGTCCGGGGACTACCTGGTGCTGCAGAACGAGATCAACGCCCTCCCGCTGATCGTGGACAAGGCATACGCGCGGGGCATGAAGATCGTCCTGAATCCGTCCCCCTGCGACGAACAGCTGCAGGCCGTCGATTTCGGGAAGCTTGACTGGCTGCTGGTCAATGAAGTCGAGGCGGAGCAGCTGACCGGCAGCGGGCAGCCCGAGGAAGCCTGGAAAGTACTGCATGTGCGCTATCCTGCGCTGAACCTCGTGGTCACGCTCGGCAGCGCGGGGAGCGCCGCTTTCACGGCGAAGGAAACGGTCCGGCAGGAGGCCTTCCCGGTCCGCGTTCTGGACACCACGGCGGCCGGCGACACGGTCACGGGATATTTCACGGCGGGACTCATGGAGGGCAGGAGCCTTCGGGAGTGCATGCGGCGGGCGGCCATGGCGGCCGCGATCAGCGTGACGCGCGAAGGCGCGGCGCCGTCGATCCCGGTGCGCGCGGAGGTGGAGCAGGCGTTGTCTTCTTGACAGTCTGTGATATAATTTGTGCATGAAATCGTATGACGAAGACAGCGCCCCGGACGTCCGGGCGCGGGCCGTTCGTCAAGGGGAGGGTGCATGTTCTATTTCCTTTTTCCGGCGATCCTGACGTATAACGTCATTCTCATCGCCGCGGCGGTCATCCCGGCCGTTTTCCTGATGCTGAAGGCTTACCGGTCCGACCGGATCGAGCGGGAATCCCCGCAGCTTCTGTGGAACCTGGTCGTCGCGGGCATCCTGTCCTCGCTGATCGCGCTGCTCGCCGAGCGCGTCCTGAGTACGCTCCTGGGCCTCGTCGCGCAGCAGGGCAGCACCCTGTACAATGTGCTCCTGTACTTCGGCGTCGTCGCGTTCTCGGAAGAGGGCGCCAAATACTTCATGCTGAAGCGCAGGACCTGGCGGTCGTCCGAGTTCAACTGCCTGTATGACGGCATCGTCTACGCGCTGTTCGTCTCTTTGGGCTTCGCGCTCTGGGAGAATTTAAGCTACGTCATGACGAACGGCTTCGCGACGGCGCTGGTGCGCGCGGTGACGGCGATCCCGGGACATGCCTGCTTCGGCGTGTTCATGGGCTTCTTCTACGGGATCGCGCGCAGCTTCGAGAACAGCGGGAAGCTGAAGGAAGCGAAGCTTTCGAGAGCGCTCACAGTCGTCGTGCCTGCGCTTCTGCACGGGGCGTACGACTACATTGCGACGTCGTCGGAGAGCGCATGGTTCTTTGTCGCGTTCGTTGCCGTACTGTTCATCGTCTCGTACCGGGTCGTCGGGAAAGCCGCGAAAGCGGACCGTTACATCTGAAACAGAGAACGCATCAAAAAAGAGCGGGTGCCGTACGGCATCCGCTCTTTTTGTCTGTCTTCCGCAGGCAGATATCCGCCGTGAAAAACACTCTCGTCAGCAGCCGAGGATCTTATACAGGATCCTGTACAGTTCGGCCGCGTCTTCGGCGTTCAGGCAGACGCAGCCCGCAAGCTTCTCGGGCACGTCCTTCAGTTCTTCGCGAAGCGAAAGCCCCTGTTCCGTGACCGCGGCGATCAGGACGCGCTCGTCCTCTTTCGACCGGGTCCGGGTCACGTAGCCCTTCTGCTCGAGACTCTTCAGCAGCGGCGTCAGCGTGCCGCTGTCCAGATAGAGGCGCTCCCCGAGCGTCTTCACGTTGACCTGCCGCTCCTCCCAGAGCACCATCAGCGCGATGTACTGCGTGTAGGTCAGCCCGTACGGGTCCAGCAGCGGGCGGTAGTGCTTCACGACCTCGCGCGATGCCGCGTACAGCGGGAAGCAGAGCTGGTTCTTCAGTTTGAGACTTTCGTAACGATCCATGTCATTCTCCGAAAGGCCTTCGCGCACGGTCCGGCGGGACCGCCGTTTCATTGTCCGGCCTTGATGTAGTTTTCGATCTCTTCGCGTTTCGCGAAAAGGGTGCAGCCGCCCTCGTGGTCTTCGAACAGGGCGCCGCTGTCGCGCAGGTACGTGAACAGCTTCGAATGCAGGGCTTCCCGCAGCGAAGTCTCCTTCACGCTGATGTCCGAGTACGGCGAGAACGGGCAGGGCTCGGCGCCTCCGTGCGAGTTGATGTGGAAGAAGCCTCTGCCGGCCGCGACGCAGCCGCCGGAGCCCTTCTCGTCGCCCGGGAAGGAAATGAAGACCATGTCCTGCCGGCGTTCGCGCAGGGCCTGCAGCCGCGCTTCCATGACCGCGCGCTCCGCGTCGCCGGGCGCAAGATGCCGGCTGTCTTCGGTGACCGGAACGAACTCGATGAAGAACACGATCTTCACGCCGCGCTCGCTCAGTTTGTCGATGAAGGCGTCCGAATAGACCTCGTCCATGTTCTCGGTCGTGACCGTGACGGAGGTGCCGAAGAGGATGCCTGCCTCGTTCAGCTTCTCCATGCGGTCGAGCACGAGTTCGTAGATGCCTTCGCCGCGGCGGTCGTCCGTTTTCTCCTCGCGGCCCTCGATGCTGACGACGGGCAGGAGGTTCCGGTTCTTCTTAAAGAGCTGCAGGTACCGGTCGCCGATCATCGTCCCGTTCGTGAAGATCGGGAAGAGGATCGAGTCGAAGGCGCCCGCGGCCTCAATGACGTCGTAGCGGAGCATCGGCTCGCCGCCTGCGAGCAGGATGAAGCTCACGCCGAGGTCTTCCGCCTCCCGGAAGATCTTCGTCCAGTCTTCGGCGGTCAGCTGCGCGACGGGTTCTTCGTCGGCGCAGGCCTGGTTCGCCCGGGCGTAGCAGCCCGCGCAGTGCAGGTTGCAGGAGCTCGTGATGCTCGCAATCAGGAAAGCGGGCACGAGCTCGCCTTCTTCTTTTTCGAGCTTCATGCGCTTTTTCGAAGCGCGGGAAGATGCGAGGGCGAATTTCGCCATGAACAGGCTCTCCGCCGGGTTCTTTAACGAGGCGCGGACCACGTCTTTCATGAGGTCTTCGATGCCCTCGGAAAGATATTCCACAATGTTGAATTCAGCCATAGATGTCTCCGTCATCGTGCCTTGCGAAAACGCTTACGCTTCCGCGGGCGTCAGGTTGTCGAACCGGGCACCGTTCTGCGCTTCGAGCGCTTCGCGCACGGCGATCGCCAGCTGGTCCGCGCAGGAAGTCGGGCGTCTGCCGCAGAGGTTGCCCTTCAGGTACTCCTCGATCTTTTCGACGGTCCACCCGTCCACGAGCTTCGAGATCGCCTTCAGGTTGCCGTTGCAGCCGCCGTAAAAGCTGATGTTCGAGACGACGTTGTCGTCGATGTCGAAGCTGATGAGCTGGGCGCACACCATTTCGGTCTTGTAATCGTATCTCATTACAGCAGTTCCTCCACCTTCTTCTGGAGCGCCTTCATGTCGGCGGTCGGCTCGAACCGGCCGGCGATGTTCCCTTCACGGTCGATCACGAACTTCGTGAAGTTCCACTTGACGTTCCCGTTGTTCTTGAAATCCTTGTCCATCTTCTTCGCGACGCCGTTCATCATCAGCGCCATCGGGCTCTTGCCGAAGCCTTCGAACGTGGTGTTCTCCGTCAGGTACTTGAAGAGCGGGATCGCGTTCTCACCGTTCACGTCGATCTTCGCGAACTGCGGGAAGGTGATGCCGAAGCGGCCGGTGCAGAACGAATGGATCTCTTCGTCGGAGCCGGGCGCCTGGTTCGCGAACTGGTTGCACGGGAAGTCCAGGATCTCCAGGCCGTCCTTCTGATGCAGCTCGTACAGATCCTGCAGCGGATCGTACTGCGGGGTGAAGCCGCAGCCGGTCGCGGTATTGACGATGACGAGGACCTTTCCTTTATAGTCTGCAAGCGAGACGTCGCTGCCGTCCTGCGCCTTCACGGTAAAATCATAGATGCTCATAATAATGGATCTCCTTTCGATGCGTATGAAATGAATGTCGGTGCCTGCAAATTAGATTGAGCACAATTTAATTATACACAAGCAAACCGTCCTGTCAAGTCTTTTTTTCAGGTTTTTTCCGGCCTGCCCGCAGCCGCCGGTGCCCGCCCGCCTTGCTTGACTTTGCCATATATATTTGGTATACTGCATCTAATATCGGCAGGAAGCCGGTAAGGGCGCAGAAGTGCTCGTTTCTAAAATACTTTTCAGGTAAAACAAGGAGAAACGATGAACAAGAAAATCAAACAAATGGTCATTTCTGCGATCCTCATCGCGGTGGGCCTGGTGCTTCCGTTCCTGACGGGACAGATCCAGTCCATTGCCAAGATCATCAGCCCGATGCACATCCCGGC
>JAGDBR010000278.1 GCA_017958935.1 Lachnospiraceae bacterium
ATTCGGATTTCTGACCTGGCTTTATTTCTACATTCCGGGCTTGTCCCGCAGCAGTCAGGAACTGTTCAAGATGATGCCTTACGTCGTGACGATCCTCGTGCTGATCATCGTGTCAGCGCGCGAAAAACGCGAATCCCAGCCGCCGCAGAGCCTGGGCCTGTCGTACTTCAGGGAAGAGCGGTAAACGCGCAAAAAAGGCCGTTTCAAGGCTTACAGAGGCAACAGAAAGCCGCCATGCGGGCGAACGCTCCGGTGATTCCGGGCGCGGCCTGCATGGCGGCTCTTTCATGCTGTTCGGTTCAGAAAACGGCGGGGCGGAAGAGGGAGCGCACGCGGCCGAGGATCTCGACCTTCTCGACGATGATCGGCTCCATCGTGTCGTTCTCCGGCTGCAGCCGGTAATGACCGTTTTCTTTGTAATACGTCTTGACCGTCGCGGAGTCGTCCAGCAGCGCAACGACGATGTCGCCGTTGTGCGCCGTGTTCTGCTGCTCCACGATGAGCAGGTCCTTGTCGAAGATGCCGGCGTTGATCATCGAATCGCCCCGGACTTCCAGGCCGAAGACGTCGTTCGCCGTCGGCGGCATGTATTCGGACGGGACGGAGAAGTAGCTCTCGATGTTCTGCTCGGCGAGGATCGGCTCGCCCGCGGCGATCCGTCCGACGATCGGGACCGGCACGATCTCGGTGCGCGCCATCTGGAACGAATCGTCCTGGATCTCGATCGAGCGGGAGTTCGACCCGTTCCGGCGGATGTAGCCGTTCGCGTCCAGCGAGTTCAGCTGTGCATGCACGGAAGAAGTGGATTTTAAGTGCACGGCTTCGCAGATCTCCCGGACCGAAGGCGGATAGCCCTTCCTGAGGATCTGTTCTTCAATGTATTTCAGGACCTGCGCCTGCTTGTCGGTGATGCGTCCGTTACCCATGATATGCCTCCACACGCTTTCTGCGGTCATTATAGCACAGTCCGGCGGAAAAATCAAACACTTGTTCGAAAAAACATCGTAAATAATCCGCCGGGCCGGGCCCGGCGGATCCTGTTTCATGCTGTGAGGTTCTTTGTCAGTTGATCAGTCCGACTTCAGACCCGTTCGCGCTCAGATAGCTCAGGAACTCCTGCAGGATCTGCGGCGTCGCGGCATTGACCGTATGCAGCTTGTAGATGCCGCCCTTATGCGCCTGAGCCTCCAGCGACTTCAGATAAGCGGCCGTGTCGATGTGCTTCGCCGGGTCGTCGTCCTCGTAATAAGCGGAATAGAAGATGATCTCGTAGCCCATCTGCGTCGCGAGGATGACCGTGCGGTCCTTGAAGGCGTCGTGATTGAAGTAGAGCTTCGTCATCGTGTAGTTGAAGCGCTGCTCGATGTGCGCATGCAGGTTCCACAGGTCGTTCATGACATCCGTCGCGCCGAACAGGCCGATGCCGGGCTCCGGATTCGACGCGCCGAGCGAGCCGAGCTCATGCTTGTCGAGACGGATGCGCTCGACGATCTCCGGATTGTGGTCCACATAAGCCCA
>JAGDBR010000279.1 GCA_017958935.1 Lachnospiraceae bacterium
CAAGCGCGGCGGCTTCTTCCAGCAGCTGTTCTCGGCCTTCAACTTCCGGGAACTGAAGAAGCACAAACAGCTCCTGTGGGTCTTCCTCGTGCTGACCTTCTACTTCATCGCCTTCAACGTGTACTACCCGCACGTCGGCAACTACATGATCTACTATCTCGGCTTCTCGCCCGACAACATCGGCATCATCCAGGGCATCGCGCTGATCCTCGGCATGGTCTCGGTCATCCCGGCGACGCGCCTGATCAACAAGAACCGCTTCGTGCTCGCGGCGGCGCTCTCGGTCATCCTGTCGGTCATCGGTGTCGGCATCCTCGGCCTCTTCGGCAAGCCGGAGAACGTCGATCCGACGACGATCCTGAACTGGACGCTTCTGATCGGCCTGTTCTTCTTCGGCTGCGGCTACATCATGTTCATGCAGGTCACGTCCGTGTGGATGAAGCAGCTGTTCCCGGAGGACGCGAAGGGCCAGTTCGAGGGCTTCCGCATCGTCTTCTTCGTCCTGATCCCCTGGGTCGTCTCGCCGCTGATCGCGAACCCGATCATCAAGAACAACGGCGCGATCATCGACACGAACGGCCTCGAGGCCTTCCTGCCGACGAACGTCCTCTTCCTGATCTCGACCGCGCTGATCGTGCTGACCTTCGTCCCGCTGATCTTCGCGGCCAGGCTGCGGAAGAAAGGCGCGTAAGGCGCCCCGGGGCACCGTACACCGGGCGGCAGGCCCGTAAGCCCCCTCTGAACGCGAAAAACCCGCCAAATGCCGTTTCTGCGGTGTTTGGCGGGTATTTGTGTGACTTTTTGTGTAGAAAGCCGAAAATCGGCCTTTTTCGCGCTTAAAACAGATTCCGGGCGGCGTCCGGCGGGCGTTCTTGTGCGTCTGCCCCTTAAAGGATCCGCTTGAACGCTTCGAGCAGGCTCTTCATGTGATAGTCCATGATCCAGGATGCGTCGCTGAATTCCTTGCTGTAGTGCCGGTACTTTTCGCGCAGCGGCAGCACGAATTCCTCCGTCTCGTCGACGTACTCGGCCATGCGGTCGCGCGTGAAGCCGAGCGCCATGTTCGACAGGTTGTTCAGGCGGTCGAGGCACTTGACGAGGGCGGCCTTCGGATTTTCGGCGATCGCCCCGAAATACCGTTCGTTCGCCTTCCGCTTGTCGGCGTCCGGCGTCTTCGGCTTCGTCAGCAGCCGGATGATCTCGCGGGTCTCTTCGTTCACGGGCAGCTCGTGCAGTTCGACGCCGCAGTCCTCGACGACGTCGTGCAGCAGGGCCGCCGCGAGGATGTCGTCGTCATACAGCTTCAGCGCCATCGCTTCGCAGGCCATCGTGAGCGGATGGTAGATGTACGGAACATCCTTCTGCTCGCCCTTCCGGGTCCGGCCGAACTCGGCCTTCCGCATGAACGGCAGCGCCTTCATCGTCTGCTCGAAGCCCATGGCCTCCGCGAAGCCCTTGACGCGCGAGAACATCTTGTCCTCGTTGTACGCCTTGACGTGCTTTTCCGCTTCCGGCAGCTTGTTCTCCTCCAGCAGGCGGCCGACCGTCGTGCCCAGCGCCTTCGCGAGCGGCACGAGTTTCTTCACGTCCGGCTGGTACTCGTCCCGCTCCCAGCCGCTGACGGTCTGCGCGGAAACGTTCAGCTCGCCGTCCGTGATCTTCGCGAGCGTGTCCGCAAGTCCCTGCTGCGACAGTTCGCGGGCTTCCCTGTACTTCTGGATCTGCGTTCCAAGGCTCATGCGCGGTCCCTCCCCGTCCGGTCCGGGCCGTCCCTGCGGCCCGATCTTCCGTTGCCGCTTTCATTTTACCACAACCCCGCCCCGCACACAATAAAAATACGCCGCTTCCGGCGCTTCTTTCCTTGACACGCCGCGCGCCCGCGCCTTATGATGAAAACAGAACAAATCGGGTGAAAGGACATTCCGATGCTGTATTACGTCAGCCATCTGAGAAGAAACTGGATGCAGGTGACCTTCGTGTTCGCCAGCCTCATGCTGATCGTCTATCCGGAGCCGTTCGTCGATTCCCTGCACTATATCCTCGGCACGGCGTTCCTGATCTTCGCGATCGTGAATTTCATGCGGGCGACGGTCTTCCACGTCGAGGGCATCAGCATCGGCGACTGCCTCGTCAAGGCGATCCTGGCCGTCATCGTGATCTTCATGCAGTACGAGTCGATCGCGATCATCGGCGTCATCTGGGCGCTCTGGTCGCTCGAGGAAGCCGGCCGCGAGGTCGACGATTTCCTGCACACGCGGCACTTCAGCATCCTGAACCTGCTTCTTCTCATCGCCTCGATCGTGCTCTCCATCCTGCTGATCATGGACCCGTTCGAGCACATCCTTCTGCATATCCGGTACGTCGGCATCGAGATCATCGCGACGATCCTGCTGAGCCGGAACAA
>JAGDBR010000280.1 GCA_017958935.1 Lachnospiraceae bacterium
CTGCGAGACGCTTTTGACGACTTCCTTGAAGTGGATGCGCTTCGGCGGGGCCGTGAAGACCTCCTTGCAGAACGCGAAGCAGAGCATGTCGAGGATGCCCATCAGGCCGCCGAAGATGAAGACGACGACATAGCGCGTCTCGGGCGGCAGATAATCCAGCAGGACGGCGACCAGGATGCCGCAGACGATGCTGACGATGTTCGTGATCATCTGGCGGACGGCGATCCAGCGCGAGCGGATCCTGATGGGGCAGAGGTCCGAGAACCACGGGAACCAGCAGACGTTGATGAACGCCATCGAGACCGAGGAGATGCCGACCAGGAAGATCAGCAGCCAGATCTGCAGCCGGGCGTATTCCATCGGGACGATGAACGGGATGAAGCCGAAGATCATCCACAGCGCGCGGCCGATCAGGCCGAACGTGAGGATATAGGTCTTGCGCTTGTGCGTCCGGTTGACGAGGATCGAAAAGGGGATCTGGAAGATCGCGGCGCCCTGGAAAATGCCCTGCAGAAGGCCGAGCGCGAGGTCTTTTCCGCCGAGCGAGGTCGCAAGGCCGATCATCGCGACGGTGTTGCCCTGGCAGACGATGCCGTTCACGGTGCCGAAAATGTTGCCGAAGAGTATGAAAAACAGACTTCTGCGGATGTCCTGCGGAAGCTGCGATTCTTCATGAAGGGAACGAAGCGGCCCGAAACGGCGCGCCCGTGCATGGGCCATGTCATCAGCCTTTCTGTCAACTATTCTGTCCCCGCGGTTTCGGCAGACGGCCGGCAGCGGGGAGAGCCATACAGAACTATACACCGAAGATACGGGAAATCAAGAGAAAACCCCGTTTATTTTTCGAAAACGGTACGATTTGTGAATCATGTTGCGGCGTCCGCCGGGAAATGGCGGTTGCATTGGGCGGTTTTTTGCGGGAAACGGCAGGATCATGGCGCAGAACAAGACTGAAAAAACGAATACGGTGCTGGGCGTGATCGCGCACGTCGACGCCGGGAAGACCACGCTGTCCGAGGCCATCCTGTATACGGCCGGCGTACTCCGGAAGCAGGGACACGTCGACACGCAGGATACCGTCATGGATTCCGACGCGATCGAAAAGGCGCGCGGCATCACGGTCTTTTCCTCGGAGGCGCATTTTTCGGCCGGCGGCAGGCCGTTCACGCTGCTCGACACGCCCGGGCACGTCGACTTCTCGACGGAGACCGAGCGCACGTTTTCGGTGCTGGACGCATGCATCCTCGTGATCTCGGGGCTCGACGGCGTGCAGGCGCATACGAAGACGCTCTGGCGGCTGCTGTCGCTCTACGAGATCCCGACCTTCCTGTTCGTGACGAAGATGGATTACGCGCGGCGCACGGAAGAAGCGCTGCTGTCGGACATCCGCGAGATGCTCTCGGACGCCTGCGTCCCCTTCGGAACGCTGGACGAAGCTTCCTACGAAGAGATCGCGATGTGCTCCGAGGAGGCGATGGAGGCTTTCCTGAAGGAGCAGCGCGTCCCGGACGGACAGGTCGCGGACCTGATCCGGACGCGGCGGCTCTTTCCGGTGTTCTTCGGGTCGGGCATGACGCTCGACGGCGTAGCGGAACTGATCGGCGGGATCGTACGCTTCACGGCGCCGCCGGTCTACCCGGACGCCTTCGCGGCGCGTGTCTTCAAGATCACGCACGACGGGGACGGGAACAAGCTGGTCCACATGAAGCTGCTCGGTGGAAAACTGCTGCCGAAAGACACCGTGATCACGCAGGGCGAGGGCGAGAAGGTCCAGCAGCTGCGGCTCTACAACGGCGAAAAGTTCTCCCAGGTCAATGAAGCGCGCGCCGGCGACGTCGTGACCGTGCTGGGTCTTTCGAAGCCGTCGGCGGGCAGCCTCATCGGCCGGCAGGGCGAGCGGGCGTCGGGCTTCCTGAAGCCGATCATGCGCTATTCGGTCGTGCTGCCGTACGGAAAGGATCCGGTCGCCGCGCTGCCGCTTTTCAAGCAGCTGGAGGAAGAGGATCCGTCGCTGTCGGTCACCTGGAACGGGTATCTGTCCGAGATCCAGGTCGGGCTGATGGGCGAGGTGCAGGGCGAGGTGCTGAAGGCGCTCGTGAAGTCCCGGTCCGGGATGGACATCGAGATCCGGAACGGGCACGTGCTGTACGCCGAGACGATCCGGAACCGGGTGGAGGGCGTCGGGCATTACGAGCCGCTCCGGCATTACGCGGAGGTGCATCTTCTTCTGGAACCGCTGCCGCGCGGGGCGGGACTGAAGTTCGAACTGAACTGCCCGGAGGATTCGCTGGCGCGGAACTGGCAGAACCTGATCCTGCAGCATCTGAAGGAAAAGGAGCACGTCGGCGTGCTGACGGGGTCTCCCATCACCGACATCAAGATCACGGTGCGCTCCGGACGCGCGCACCTGAAGCATACGGAGGGCGGCGATTTCCGCCAGGCGACCTGGCGGGCCGTCCGGAACGGCCTGATGAAGGCGCAGTCCGAGATCCTGGAGCCGTACTACCGGTTCCGCCTGCGCGTCCCGACGGAGACCGTGAGCCGCGCGATGAACGACATGAAGGAACGGTACGCGACCTGCCTGCCGCCGCTTTATGAGGGCGAGACCTCGATCCTGGTCGGCCGGGGGCCCGTGACGCTGCTGAACGAGTACGCGAAGGAGGTCGCCTCCTATACGTCCGGCCGCGGGGAACTGCTGCTGGAGCCGGACGGCTACGACACCTGCCACGATCCGGAAGAAGTCCGGGCGTTCTTCGGCTACGAGCCGCTGCTGGACCGCGAGAACCCGGCGTCTAGCGTATTCTGCGCGCACGGCGCGGGCTTCTACGTCGAATGGGCGGACGTCGAGCGCTACATGCACCTGGAGAGCATTTTCACCGAGCGGAAGGCGGCGGAAGAAGCGCTGCCGGCGCAGAAGAAGAGTCCTGTCAAACCGGGCGCGACGCGGTCGGCGCAGCAGGAAGCGGACGAGCTCGAAGCGATCATGCTCCGGGAATTCGGGCCGATCAAGCGCCCGCAGTACGCGGACAGCCGGCCCGTGGTCGTCGGCGCCCGCAAGACGGCCGAAAAAAAGAAACAGATCCTGCTCGTCGACGGCTACAACGTGATCTTCGCCTGGGAAGACCTGCGCGAGCTCGCGGTCGCGGACATCCAGGCCGCGCGCGACCGGCTGATCCACATCCTGATCAATTACGCGGCTTTCACGGAGGAGGACGTGACGCTCGTTTTCGACGGCTA
>JAGDBR010000281.1 GCA_017958935.1 Lachnospiraceae bacterium
GGTAAACCACTTCACCGGAAGTGATATCGTACAGGCGGAGCATCGTCCGGCCCATCGTCGTTTTTCCGCAGCCGGATTCACCGACGACGCCTAAGGTCGTGCCCTTCTTAATGCGGAGGCTGACGTCATTGACAGCCTTGACGCTGACCAGGACCTTCCCGGACAGGGAAGTCTTGACGGGGAAGTGCTTCGTCAGATGCTTCAGGACAACGATATCATCATCTTCTTCGACAAAAGGAAGATCATAATCATACTTGGACATTATTTGTTTTCTCCCTCCGTCATATTTTCATACAGATGGCAGGCGACCATATGCGTGCCGGAAACGGTCTTGATCTCCGGATAGGCGCCGTCGCACTTATCGCAGCGCATATTGCAGCGGTCACGGAAGTAGCAGTAGTTCGGCATATCGACCGGGTTCGGGACCGTGCCGGGGATCGAATACAGACGGTCTACCTTCTGATTTACGACGGGCTTGCTCTTCTGAAGACCGATCGTATAAGGATGCAGCGGCTGTTTGAAGATCTCTCTGGCCGTTCCCTGTTCGATGATGCGGCCGGCATACATGACGACTACGTAGTCAGCCATCTCGGCGATAACGCCCAGGTCGTGCGTGATCAGCATGATGCTGCCGTTGATCTTGTTCTTGATCTCCCGCAGCAGGTCCAGGATCTGCGCCTGGATCGTAACGTCCAGCGCGGTGGTCGGCTCGTCGGCAATGATCAGACGCGGGTCGCATTCCAGCGCCATCGCGATCATGACACGCTGACGCATACCGCCGGACAGTTCGTGAGGGAACTGATTGTAGATCCGTTCGCCGTCGGAAATACCGACCAGTTTCAGCATCTCGATCGACCGGGCCTTTGCCTTGGCGGGCGTTACGTCCTCGCCGCCGTGCAGCTCCATGACTTCGTCCATCTGCTGACCGATCTTAAAGACCGGGTTCCGGGAGGTCATGGGTTCCTGGAAGATCATGGAGATCTCTTTGCCGCGGACCTGGTTCATGGCTTCGGTCGGCATCTTGGCGATGTCGTAGACCTTGCCGTCGGTGCTCTTAAAGCGGATATTTCCGCTTACGATCTGACCGGCCGGTCCCTGCACCAGCTGCATCAGGGAAAGAGACGTCACGGATTTGCCGCAGCCGGATTCCCCGACCACGCCGACGACCGACTGCTCCGGGATGGAGAAGGTCACGCCGTCGACGGCCTTGACCGTACCGACGTCCGTGAAGAAATAGGTGTGCAGATCGTCAAATTCCACGATATTGCCGGGATCCTTCATCTTGGTAAGATACTCGGTCTCCGCAACGCCCTTCCGGGCCTTCTTCTCCTCAAACTCCCGCATGATCTTGCGGTTGGATCTTGCGATCTTCTTCGCTTCCGCCCGGGATATATAATGTCCTTCTCTCGGTTTCTTTTTAAACAGTGCCATCTTGCGCCTCCTTACCGTCTGCTCTTCGGGTCAAACGCGTCACGAAGACCGTCACCGATAAAGTTGAAGCCGAGCACGGCCATAACGATCAGGAAACCGGCCGGTACCCAGAGGTTCGGATAGAAGGACAGGATCTCACGTCCGCCGGCGCCGGAGGTGCCGTTGATCATCGTGCCCCAGGCAGCGTACGGGAACGGAATACCCAGATTCAGGAAGGACAGCGTGGCCTCATAAAGGATAACGCCGCCGAGACCCAGCGTAGCCTGCACGATCAGCTGCGGCATGACGTTCGGGATCAGGTGCTTGAACAGTTTGTGTCTGACGGAAAGGCCGGTCGCTTCGGCCGCGATCATGAATTCCTGCTCGCGCAGCGAAAGGATCTGACCGCGGACAACACGGGCGATGCCGGACCAGCCGAATATAGTCAGTATGATCATCAGCCAGTAGATCTTCTGCCTGGGCGGGATGCCCCAGGTCTCCAGCAGAGCCGCGGCCAGCATCAGAATCGGCAGGCCCGGCAGGCAGTTGAAGATATCCACGATACGCATGA
>JAGDBR010000282.1 GCA_017958935.1 Lachnospiraceae bacterium
ATCAGCCCCGAAAGAAGGGAAACCTCGATGGAATGGCGCAGCGCGTTCTGGCCGTAGCTCGTACGGTAGTACATGCGGCCCAGGAGCTTCACGAGCTCGGGATGGATCCCGTGCACGCCGACTTCCTGCAGCGCTTTTTCGCCCTCTTCCTTCGTCTTCTGATCGACCTCTTTCCGCGCTTTCTCGACCATCTCTTCGATGCGCGCCGGATGAATGCGGCCGTCATTGATGAGCTTTTCGAGCGCGATGCGCGCGATCTCGCGGCGCACCGGGTCGAAAGCCGACAATACGACTGCGTCCGGGGTGTCGTCGATGATCAGTTCCACGCCTGTCGCGGTCTCAAGAGTCCGGATGTTTCTTCCTTCACGGCCGATGATACGGCCCTTCATCTCATCGGAAGGGATCTGCACGACCGTGATCGTGCTCTCGGCCACATGGTCCGCGGCGCACCGCTGGATCGCGGTGACCAGGATCTCCTGGGCCTTCTTCTGGGCCTCTTCCTTCGCGCGCGTCTCGTACTCGCGTACGATCTTCGCGGAATCGGCCTTGACGTCGTCTTCCAATGTTCTGAGCAAGTGTTCTTTTGCCTGTTCGGAGGTGAAGCCGGAAATGCGCTCCAGTTCCCGTGTGATCTCAGCCGTCTTCGCATCAGCTTCCTGATGCTTGCGCTGAAGGTTCTCTTCGCGTGCGCTTAAACTCTGTTCGCGCCGCTCGAAGGTCTCAGCCTTCTTGTCTAAAGCTTCCTCTTTATTCAGGATCCGTTTTTCGTTCTTCGAAATTTCTGCCCGTCTTTCCCGGATCTCCTTTTCCAGTTCGTTCCTGGAACGTAAAGATTCTTCCTTGACTTCTAAGAGAGCCTCCCTTTTCTTTGACTCGGCCTGCTTCAACGCATCGTCGATGATCTCCCGCGACTTCTTCTCGGCGGAACCGACCTTTTCTTCGAAGACTTTCTTCTGGTGGTTTTCGCCGACTCTGAACATCACGAAGGAAGCCACAGCGATGAGGAGCACAGCCGCAATCAGGATAATAATCGTGACTGTATCCACAGGAGTACCTCCTAATAATATTCGATAGTGCACAAAATAACATATTAATAATACCCCCAAAAAGCCGATTTGTCAACTTGATGGGGGTACAATATATGGAATAATTCTACAAGATATTGTGAAACAGGCCCGTTTCGGGCACAGAACGCCGCTTCATGCCGCCGGAACGCCGCTTCCTTCCGTCTTCCGGAACGTCAGAGCTCCAGCGTGATCTCCCGCCCTGTCTTCTTGTACAGGTGCAGCCGCACGCCGGCACGGTTCAGCATCCGCTTCGACGCCTGCACGCCCGGGGTGTCCGCGTATTTGTCGTCCGCGTAGTAGACGTCCTTCACGCCCGCCTGGATGATCGCCTTCGCGCATTCATTGCACGGGAACAGCGTGACGTACAGTTTCGTCCCTTCGAGCGAGCCGCCGCGGTAGTTCAGGATCGCGTTCAGTTCGGAATGGGTCGTGTAGAAATACTTGTTGTCCTCGCCCTCTCGCGCCCAGGTGAACTCCGAATCCGGCACACCGTTCGGGAAGCCGTTGTAGCCGACGGACAGGATGCGGTTCGTGTCGGAAACGATGCAGCAGCCGACCTGCGTGTTCGGATCCTTCGAGCGCATCGCCGAAAGCATCGCGATCCCCATGAAATACTCGTCCCACTTGATGTAATCTTCGCGTTCGTACATGATGAACCTCCTTTACAGACTGACGATGCGGCCGCCGGCGGCTTTCAGCAGCCGGTTCATGATGGCCGTGCCGATGTCGATGTCCGTGAAATCCTCCGACAGGATCGTATCGACGTTCAGGGCGTCGAAAGCCCTTAATATGCTGAACAGATTGTGCGCGACGGTCTTCGCGTCCGCCCGCGTTCCGGCGCTGAGCGCCTTCCCTTCCCGGAAATCCCCGAGATGCTCGTCCACCGTCAGGATGCCGGTCCGATCGTCCGCGTGCGTCCGGATGTATTCCCGGACCTTTTCGTAATCGCCGGAAACGACCGTCAGCGGCGCTTTCGGCGCGTAATGCCGGTATTTCATGCCGGGCGCCTTCGGCCTTCCGATCTCGGTCTTCTTCAGGATGGCTTCCCGCGTCACGGCGGGATCCGTGTCCACGCGCCCGACGACCTTTTCCATCTCGGCGACCGTGACGTATCCGGGCCTGAGCAGCACCGGCACGTCGCCCGTGCAGTCCACGATCGTCGATTCGACGCCGATCGGCACGTCGCCGCCGTCCAGGATGCAGGCGATCCGCCCGTCCATGTCTTCAATGACGTGTGCCGCCTTCGTCGGGCTCGGCCGTCCGGACAGGTTCGCGGACGGCGCCGCGACCGGCACCCTGCAGGCCTTCAGAAAGTCGTTCGCGACCGGATCCGAGGGCATGCGGACCGCCACGGTGTCCAGTCCGCCGGACGTTTCCGCCGGCACCAGCCCGGACTTCCTGAAAATCAGTGTCAGGGGGCCCGGCCAGAAGGCGTCCATCAGCTTCTCGGCGCTCTCCGGCACGTCCCGTACGAGCGGGCCCAGCTGTGAGACAGCGCCGATGTGAAGGATCAGCGGATTATCCGAGGGTCTCCCCTTCGCCGCGTATATCTTTTTCGATGCTTCCGCGTCCAGTCCGTTCCCGCCGAGGCCGTAGACGGTCTCCGTCGGAAACGCCACCAGTTCCCCTTTCCGGATCAGCGCCGCGGCCTTCCTGACCGCCTTCTTCAGATCCGCTCCGGAAGCCTTGATGATCTCTGTCTTCACGGTTTCTTCTCTTCCGCTTTTTTCCGATAATGCTTCGAGAGGATGAAGTGGAACACGAGGCAGGACCAGGAAAAGAGCATCACGAAAAGCCCGAGGTAGAACCCGAGCCGGCTGACGCAGCGGTACAGCACCAGAAGACCGATGAAGAACGAGATCCAGGTGCCCTGCACGACGGAACGCATTCCTTTCCGTATGCTGAGCGGTCCGGCCTTTCCGGAGACGGCCTGCTCCTCGAGATAGCTCATCATGAAATAAGCCCCGGCGAAGGTCACGATCGCCAGATACAGACAGTACAGCGCCGGGATCCACTTGAAATTCTCGGACTGGAAGACCGCGCCGTAGACCGCAAGCGGAAGGCCTGCGATGACGACGACCCAGGGGGCGATGTCATTGACTTTTCGAAAAAACGCTTTCACCTTATGCCTCTCTTCCCGAAACTGTCCATATTATAACGGACGGGAAGTCAAATTGCAATCGTTTCGTTCACTCTTCCTCCAGCGTATACACGGC
>JAGDBR010000024.1 GCA_017958935.1 Lachnospiraceae bacterium
GCCGCGCGCGCCGCGGTCGAGATCTTCTCGGACGGCGCGGAAGCGGACATGAGCAGATACAACGGGAAGAGAGCATGACAGACTTTTTAAGCAGTCCCCTTTCGCGGCTCCAGGCCTTTTCGGAGGCGCAGCGGAAGCTGCGGGACGCGGAAGGCCCCGTGCAGCTGTCAGGCTGCGTGGAGTCTCAAAAAGTACAGCTGATGTCACAGGCGGGTCCGTCCAAGACCCGCCTCATCGTGACTTATGACGAGCGGGAGGCCCGCCTCATTCTGGAGGACCTTGCGCTCTTTTCGGCTTCTCCTTTGCTCTTCCCGGAGAAGGATATCCTGTTCTATCAGGCGGACACGAAGTCGAACGTTTTGCTGCGGGAGCGGATGCGCGTCTTCCGCGTCCTGCACGAAACGCGGCAGGACCCGGAGAAGGAAGCCGTGATCGTCACGACCGCGGGCGGCGTGATGAATAAGCTGGCGCCGTTCGAACTGTTCGAGAAGCGTCTGCTGACGCTCGAGGAAGCGGCCGTCGTGGAGCCCGCGGCGCTGATGCAGCGGCTCGTGGCCCTCGGGTACGAGCGCGCCGCGAAGGTCGAGGTGCCCGGCGAGTTTGCCGTGCACGGCGGCGTCTTCGACATTTTCGATCTGACGACGGACGTCCCCGTCCGTCTTGATTTCTTTGACAATGAGATCGACACGATCCGCACGTTCGACCCCGGCACGCAGCTGTCGGGCGACCGCATCGGACGCGTGACGGTCTATCCGGCCTCCGAACTGTTCCCGGAGCGTCAGGAGCTGAACGCAGGCTTTGACAGGATCCGCAGGGACGCGGAGGCGAACCTCGAAGTCTTCCGCAAGGAGGACGACCTCGAGAGCGGCGCGGCGCTGCAGAATTATCTGCGGAGCCTGGAGGACGAAGTCCTCGCGGGAAATGCCAAGGGCCTCCTGGAAGGGTGCCTTCCGTACTTCTACGACGCGCCCGAGACCCTGATCGATTACCTGCCGGAAGGCAGCGTGATCTGCCTCGAGGAGCCGAACCGGATCGAGGGCGCCGCCCGCTTCATGGAAGACGAATTCCGGGAAAGCTTCGAGATGCGCCTGAAGAAGGGCCTCGCGCTGCCGGCGCAGGGGACGATCCTGCAGTCGGCCGAGGAGACGTTCGCAGCGCTGACGACCGGGCGGACCGTGCTCTTTACCGGCCTGCAGACGGCCAATCCGCTGATCCGCGCGAAAAGCAGCTTCGTGATCGACTGCCAGACGATCGTTTCCTATCAGGGGAACTTCCAGGGGCTTCTGTCCGACCTGCAGCGCTTCAGCCGGCTGAAATACCACGTCGTGCTGCTGTGTCCGTCGAGCACCCGCGCGAAGCGGCTGGCGGAGGAGTTCCGCTCCTTCGGCATCCGCGCGGACTACCTGGAGGACCCGGACGGCGCGTTCGGGCAGGATCCAGAGAAGATCCGGGCGCTCGCGGGCGGCCTTATCATCGTCCGCGGAAGCCTGCACAGGGGCTTTTCCTATCCCGGCCTGAAATGGATCGTGCTGACCGAGAACGACCTGTACGGCGGGGCGCAGAAGAAGCGGCGGAAAACGCGGCCGGCCGTCGAAGGACAGAAGATCCGGAGCTTTTCGGAGCTTTCGTCCGGCGACTACGTCGTGCACGAGAACTACGGCATCGGCATCTATAAAGGCATCCGGAACATCATTGCCGACGACGTCGCGCGGGACTACATGGAGATCTCGTACGGGACGTCCGGTACGCTCTACATCCCGGTCACGAACCTGGACGTCGTGCAGAAATACGCGTCGGCCGACGCGAAGCCGCCGAAGATCAACCGGCTCGATTCCCCGGACTGGAAGCGGACGAAGAGCCGCGTGAAGGCCGCGGTCGAGGAGATCGCGGACGAGCTCGTCGAGCTGTACGCGCTCCGGCAGACCGGGAACGGCCACAAATACCGCGAGGACACGGTCTGGCAGAAGGAGTTCGAGGAACTGTTCCCGTACGAGGAGACGGACGACCAGCTGGCCGCGATCGAGGACGTGAAGCGCGACATGGAGAGCGGGAAGATCATGGACCGCCTGATCTGCGGCGACGTGGGCTTCGGCAAGACCGAGGTCGCGCTGCGGGCCGCGTTCAAGGCGGTCGAAGAGGGCATGCAGGTCGCCTACCTCGTCCCCACGACGATCCTCGCGCAGCAGCATTACAACACCTTCCGGCAGCGGCTGCAGGACTATCCGATGACGGTCGAGATGCTGTCCCGCTTCCGGACGGAGAACGAGCAGAAAGCGACCGTGAAGGACCTGCGGGACGGGACGGCGGACATCGTGATCGGCACGCACCGGCTGCTCTCGAAGGACGTGAGATTCAGAAAGCTGGGGCTGCTGATCATCGACGAAGAGCAGCGCTTCGGCGTACGGCATAAAGAAAAGATCAAGCAGATGAAGACGAATGTGGACGTCCTGACGCTGACGGCGACGCCGATCCCGCGGACGCTCCACATGTCGATGATCGGCGTGCGCGACATGTCCGTGCTGTCGGAGCCGCCGCAGGACCGCCAGGCGATCCAGACCTACGTCATGGAGTTCTCGGAGGAACTCGTCCGCGAGGCGATCCACCGGGAAGTCGCGCGCGGCGGCCAGGTCTATTACGTATACAACCGCGTCCAGGACATCGACGAGGTGGCGGCCAAAGTGCAGGCGCTCTGCCCGGAAGCCGTCGTGTCGTACGCGCACGGCAAAATGTCCGAGCAGGCGCTCGAGAACCGCATGCTCGACTTCATCAACGGGGAGATCGACGTGCTCGTCTCGACGACGATCATCGAGACCGGCCTCGACATCCCGAACGTCAACACGATCATCATCCACGACGCCGAGCGCTACGGGCTGGCGCAGCTGTACCAGCTCCGAGGCCGTGTCGGACGCTCGAGCCGGCAGGCCTACGCGTTCATCATGTACCGGCGGAACCGGATCCTTTCCGAGGACTCGCAGAAGCGCCTGGAAGCGATCCGGCAGTTCACGGAGCTCGGCAGCGGCATGAAGATCGCGATGCAGGACCTCGAGATCCGCGGCGCGGGCGCCGTTCTCGGCAACGCGCAGTCCGGCCACATGGCGCAGGTCGGCTACGACCTGTACTGCAAACTGCTTTCGCAGGCCGTGCGCCACGCGCGTTCGGACGAAGAGGAGAGCGAGCCGTTCGAGACGCTGCTGGACATCCGGGTCGACGCTTTCATCCCGCCCGCGTACATCGCGGACGAGAGCCTGAAGCTCGAGACTTACAAGAAGATCTCGCTGCTGACGTCGGAAGAGGACAAGGCGTCCCTCGAGGACGAACTGACCGACCGGTACGGCGACGTGCCGAAGCAGGTCATGAACCTGATGGACGTCGCGCTGCTTCGCGTCGCCGCGAAAGAACTGTATTTTTCGGAGATCAAGGGGAACACGGCGGAGCTGGTCTTCAAGTTCGTCCCGGACGCGAAGATCCGCGGCGAGAACGTCGCGAAGCTGATCGCGGAAATGGACGGCGCGATGCAGTTCATCCCCTCCGACCCGATCAGCCTGCGGTGGCGGGAGAAGAATGCGCGGAACGTCGGAAAAACGCCGATCCTCGCGCTTTTGAAAGACCTGCTCACGCAAATAAAAAACTTGCTAATTGAGTAGACTTATGCTAAAATATTCCAGTTGCCGCAATCCGAACGCGGCGATGCTGAAGGAGTAACGAATTATGAAGATGCATTTGAGAAAAGCGGCGGCCCTGATCCTGGCTTCCCTGCTTTCGGCCGCGGTGCTGACCGGCTGCAAGATCAACCTGAATCCGGCGGATTCCGAGAATCCGGCGATGGTCGTGCTGGGCGAGCAGATCTATCTGGACGAAGCCAAGCTGTATATCTACATGACGCAGTGCGACATGGAGCGCAGATACGGCGAGGTCCTGAAGTCTTCCTACGGCGACCTGCGCACGTTCTGGGTCGACAACGGCTACTGGACGAGCGCCCTGTATTCGGGACCCGCGAAGATCTATCAGACGAAGCTGCTTTTGAAATATGCGGACGAGAACGGCATCAAGCTGAGCGACGAAGACAAGGCCGCGGCGGAAAATGCCTATAAGACCTTCACCGAAGCCGGCACGAAGGTAGTCGAGTATGCGGACAACCCGTCCGACGCGCTCGTGCGCCGCTACTTCGAGGAGAACGCGCTCGCGAACCGCGTCTACCAGACGATCGTCGCGAACATCGACACGACGTTCAACGAGGACGAGATGCTGCGCAAGACCTTCGAAGGCGTTTACGTGACCGCGCTGGAGAAGAAGGTGCTGCCGGCCGACGCGCCGGAAGGCACGGAACCCGAGTCCTATACCGAAGAAGAGCAGAAGGAAGCCCGCGAGGACGCAATGAAGGACGTCGACGAGCGCCTGAAGAAGGGTGAATCGCCGGCGGACATCGCGAAAGCGTTCGAGAATCATCCGCGCGTCATGGTCCGCACGATCGAGAAGCGCTCGATCTCCAAGAAGCAGGCCGACGAACTGGTCGACAGCTATCCGTACTATCAGATCGCGTGGGAGCTGAAGACCGGCGAATATTCGAACGACATCATCGAGACGAAGAGCGGCACGATGATCGGCTATGCCCTGCACATGCTGAACGACGACGACGCCGAAGCGCGCCAGAACGCGAAGGACACCGAGCTGTCGAACCGCCGCACCGCGGCCTTCGGGGAAGCGTACGGCAAGCTGCTGACGAAGTATAAGGCGATGCACGTCTACGAAGCGAAGACGCAGGCCGTCAGCTACAAGGGCGACGCCTATCCGGTCCCGGAGACCCCGATCGAATCCGGCAGCGAGACCCCGTCCGAATCCGAATCGGAAGCCTCGAAGTAAGAATCCTAAAAGGCGCATTCCCGACAGGAGTACGCCTTTTTTCAGCACAAGGCGCAGCATTCTGCGCAAGAGGTAGCAGATGTACAGAAAAGTACCGACAGACCAGAATTTCGTCGAACGCGAGAAGGCGGTCGAGCGGTTCTGGAAGGAACACGACATTTTCAGGAAGAGCGAGCAGATCCGCGAGGGCTGCCCGGTCTATACGTTCTACGACGGCCCGCCCACGGCGAACGGCAAGCCGCACATCGGCCACGTCGAGACGCGCGCGATCAAGGACATGATCCCGCGCTACCGCACGATGAAGGGCTACTATGTGCCGCGCAAGGCCGGCTGGGACACGCACGGCCTGCCTGTCGAGCTGGAGGTCGAAAAGGCCCTCGGCCTGAACGGCAAGGACCAGATCGAAGCCTACGGCATGGAGCCGTTCATTGAAAAGTGCAAGGAATCGGTCTGGAAATACAAGGGCATGTGGGAGGA
>JAGDBR010000283.1 GCA_017958935.1 Lachnospiraceae bacterium
CGTGAAGGAGCAGAAGGATCCGGACGGCAACTTCCCGACCTGCCCGTACCCGAACCCCGAGATCCGCGAAGCGATGGCGCTCGGCATGGAGTACATGAAGAAGAACAAGGCCGACCTGCTGATCGCGACCGATCCCGACGCCGACCGCTGCGGCACCGCGGTGCTCGACGAGGACGGCAACTACGTGCTGATCTCCGGCAATGAGATGGGCGTCCTGCTGCTGGACTACATCTGCGACAGGCGTACGGCGAACAAGACGATGCCGGAGGACCCGGTCGCGGTCAAGTCCATCGTCACGACCGACATGGCGGAGGTCGTCGCGAAGTCCTACGGCGTGAAGATGGTCAACGTCCTGACGGGCTTCAAGTTCATCGGCGACCAGATCGCGAAGCTTGAGGAAGAGGGCAAGGAAGACGCCTACATCTTCGGCTACGAAGAGAGCTACGGCTACCTGTCCGGCACCTACGTCCGCGACAAGGACGCCGTCAACGCGGCCTTCCTGATCTGCGAGATGTTCTGCTACTACAAGGCGCAGGGCATCAGCATCTACGAGAAGCTGCAGGAGCTCTACGAGAAGCACGGCTTCTTCCGCAGCAACGTCATGTCGTTCGAATACCCGGGCATCGAGGGCGCGCAGAAGATGAAGGACATCATGGCGGCGTTCCGCGAGAAGCAGGAAGCGTTCGGCGAATACAAGGTCCTGGATTGCACGGACTACATGGACGGCATCGACGGCCTGCCGCCGGCGAACGTGCTGAAGTTCACGCTGGACCGGAACGCATCGGTCATCGTCCGGCCGTCCGGCACGGAGCCGAAGGTCAAGATCTACGTCTCGGTCTGCGGCACGTCGAAAGAGGACGCGGACCTGCAGAAGGAAACGCTTTCGGCGGTCATGAAGGGCATGATGAACTGACGCCGGAGCGCTTGCGAAGACATGTGACAGCGTGCCGAAGCGGCGCGCGCCGGTGCGCGTGAAACACGCCGGAAATAAGAAGGGCGGCCTTTGCGGGCCGCCCTGCATCAGGAAGGGGAGAGAGACCGCTGAATTACCGTGCACTCGGAAAGACAGGACTGAAAGTCAGTGAGATCGGCTTCGGCGGCGAATGGCTGGAGCGCCATGAGACGGAGGAGTCCGTGGAACTGATGCGCCATGCGGCAAGACAGGGCGTCAACATCATCGACTGCTGGATGCCGGATCCGAAGTCCCGGGACATCATCGGACAGGCCATGGAAGGCTGCCGCGGGCACTGGATCGTGCAGGGCCATATCGGGTCGACCTACCAGGACGGGCAGTACGTCCGCACGCGCGATCTTACGCACGTCGTCCCGGCGTTCGAGGACCTGCTGAAGCGGCTGAAGACCGACTACATCGATCTCGGCATGATCCATTACGTGGACGCGCAGGAAGACTGGGACAACTGCATGCAGTCGCCGTATATCGAATACGTGAAGGACCTGCATGCGCGCGGCGTGATCCGCCACATCGGCCTCTCGACCCACAACCCGCGGATCGCGAAGCTCGCGGCCGAATCCGGCCTGGTCGAGATGATCCTGTTCAGCGTCAACCCCGCCTTTGACATGCGGCCCGCGACGGAGGACCTGGATTCGATGTTCGAGGGCTATGAAGGCGACTTCTCGGGGATCGACGAAGAACGGGCGGCGCTGTACCGCCTGTGCGAAGAGAAGCAAATCGGCATCACAGTCATGAAGGGCTTCTTCGGCGGAAGGCTTTTCGATGCCGAGCGGTCGCCCTTCGGCGTCGCTTTCACGGCGGCGCAGTGCATCCATTACGCGCTGACGCGGCCGGGCGTCTGCTCGGTGCTCTGCGGGTTCGACACAAAAGCGCAGGTCGACGAGGCCGTTTCGTACGAGACGGCGACGGACGACGAGAAGGATTACGCGTCCGTGATCGCCGGCGCGCCCCTGCACGCGTATTCGGGGCAGTGCACCTACTGCGGGCACTGCAAGCCGTGCCCGATGGACATCGACATCGCGATGGTCAACAAACTCTATGATCTTGCGGTGTCCCAGCCGTCCGTTCCGGAAAGCGTCCGGGCGCATTACGGCGCGCTCAAGACGAACGCTTCGGACTGCATCGGCTGCCAAAGCTGCGAGTCCCGGTGCCCCTTCGGCGTCCGGATCGCGGACAGAATGGAGAGGACGGCGGCGCTGTTCGGATGAAGCGGGACGCGAAGCTGAAAAGCGTAAGAAAACCGCTTGACTTTTTCCCGAGGTTATAGTATATTTCCTCTGTTGCCGTTAAAGGCAGCATCGAGGCGTGGCTCAGTTTGGTAGAGCGCTGCGTTCGGGACGCAGAGGTCGCAGGTTCAAATCCTGTCGCCTCGAGTTTTCTTTTATAGGGGCATAGTTCAATGGTAGAGCAACGGTCTCCAAAACCGTAAATACGGGTTCGAATCCTGTTGCCCCTGTATTACATGAAGACCCTTTGCGAAAAGCAAGGGGTTTGTTTTTTGCGAAGGAGTGAAGATGAAGCTGACGAGGGAAGACATCCGGAAGATCCAGGAGGAGATCGATTTCAGGAAAGGAGCGCACCGCACCGAACTGCTGGAGAACCTGAAGACCGCACGGGCGCAGGGCGACCTGTCCGAGAATTTCGAATACACGATGGCGAAGCGCGCGAACAACCAGAACAATTCGCGGGTGGCCTATCTGGAGCGGATGATCCGGACCGCGGAGATCATCGAGGACCGCGCGCCGGACGACGTAGCCGGCCTGAACAAGGCGGTCACCGTCTTCATCCCGGAGGATGACGAAACGGCCGTCTACAAGATCGTCTCCTCGATCCGCGGCGATTCGACGAAGGGGAGGATCTCGACGGACTCGCCGCTCGGCAAGGCGCTGGCGGGCCACCGCGCGGGAGACGTCGTGACCGTCCGCGTGAACGACTTTTATTCGTACGAATGTGAAATAAAAAACGTCGTCGCCGTAGAGGACGACGGCTCCGATGAAATCAGGCAATACTGACGTTTTGCGACAAGACCGGCACAGGAACCCACACGGTTCGATGCTGGTCTTTTTTTGTCTTCCGTGCTATCTTCCCGGAAAAGAGGCGGCCCTGCGGCCGCAGAGAAGGAGAAGCGCATGGAAGGATACGAAGCATTCAAGGAGCGGCTGACGGAGGGGCTACTGCAGAAGGGGCTGAACGCGGAGCTCTGCGGGATCGAGAAGGAGAACGGCGTCCGGAAGGAAGGACTCGTGCTTCGGCGGAGCAGCGGGGCGTCCGCCTCGCCGGTGCTGTATACAGCGCCTTTATTTGCCCTTTTTAAGGACGAAACGCTGTCGTTCGGGGAAATTCTCGAAAAAGCCGCCGAAACGCTGAAAAGCCCCGTTCCGGGCGTTCTGTCGGAGGCTCTCCTCTCGAAGGAGAACATCCTCGGGAACATCGTGCCGACGATCGTCGCGAAGAAGGCGGGCGGCGGCGCGGAGGGGGAGGCCGCGGGCTTTCTGGACCTGTCGGTCGTCTACCGCCTGTACATTCGGGGAGAAGACCTCGGGGAGGGCCTGATGGTCCTGACGCCGCGGACCTTGTACGATGCCGGCGTGCTCGGGACGGACGGCTTAAGCTCCGAGGCGCTGATGGAGCGCGCGAAGGAGAACATGAAGCGGCTGCTGCCGGCGGACGTCCTGTCCTTTTCGGGGGAGTTCTGCGTGCTGTCGAACCGGAGCGGGTTCTACGGCGCGTCAGAGATCCTGGACACCGATTGCCTGTCCGGCATGGCAGAGAAGCTGCACGGCTCCTATTTCATCCTGCCGTCCTCGAAGCATGAGCAGATCCTGATGCCGGAAGGGAACGTGGAAGATCCTTCGGTCCTGAAGGATATCGTGCGGCAGGTGAACCGGACCGCGGTGGAGCGGGAGGATTTCCTGTCGGACAGCGTCTATTTCTTCGACAGCGCCGAGAAGGCCGTCGCGGTCTTCGACGGCGGGGCATCGGCCGTCAGGAAGGCGTACGGGGCTGCGGAGTGAAGGAGAAGCGGCGGGATTTGCGGTTGCGGGAAGGCGGTCTTTCGCGTATAATGTAAATTGAACCATTATTCGCGAGAGGAGAACCGAAGATGAGCAGAACAGACGGGAACACCGTGCATCTTTCCGTTCGCGAACTGGTGGAGTTCGTCCTGAATTCCGGGGACATCGACAACCGCAGGACCGGTCCCGCCGTCATGGACGCGATGTCCATGGGCGCGGCCGTGCACCGGCTGATCCAGCGCAGTCAGGACGCCTCCTATACGCCGGAGGTCGCCTTCCGGATCGCGATGGACCTGCAGGGGGCTGTGCTGGAGGTGTCGGGGCGGGCCGACGGGATCATCGAGAGCACCGGTCCGGATGGCCGTCCGTTCTTTACGGTCGACGAGATCAAGGGCGTCTACCGGGACATTCAGAAAATGGAAGAGCCGGTGCCCGTGCACCTGGCGCAGGCGGTCTGCTACGCCTACATCCTGGCGATGGAGAAGGGCCTGAACACGGTGGGCGTGCGGATGACCTACGTCCAGCTGGAGGAAGAGGAAGCCGGGAAAAAGAAGCAGCAGACGATCCCCGACATCCGGTACTTCTACGACGAGTATTCGTTCGAAGACGTGGAGACGCGTTTCTTCGGGTTCGTGCAGGCCTACCGGAAGTGGGCGCTGTACATCGTGGAGCACAGGCAGGCGCGGAAAGCGTCCGCGGAGGGCTTCGAGTTCCCGTACGACTACCGGCCGGGACAGAAGACGATCGTCCGCCAGGTGTTCCGCTCCGTCGAGGAGGAGAAGCGCCTGTTCGTCCAGGCGCCGACAGGGATCGGGAAGACGCTGGCGATGCTGTATCCTTCGGTACGGGCGGTCGGCATGGATCTGGCCGACAAGATCTTCTACCTGACGGCGAAGACCGTGACGGCGGCGGTCGCCGAAGAAGGCATGAGCCTGATGTACGGCCGCGGGCTGAAGTTCTCGTTCGCGAAGATCACGGCGAAGGACAAGCTCTGTCCGTTTGAGGAGCGCAGCTGCAATCCGGACGCGTGCCCGCGCGCGAAAGGGCATTTCGACCGCGTGAACGAAGCGGTCTACGACTGCATCACGCATGAGACGGCCGTCACCCGCGAGGTGATCGAGCGCTACGCCGAGAAGCACTGCGTCTGTCCTTATGAAATGAATCTGGACGTCACCTATTACGTGGACGTCATCATCTGCGACTATAACTACGCGTTCGCGCCGCACGTCATGCTGCAGCGGTATTTCGCTTCCGGCGCGGCGGACGATTACATTTTCCTGATCGACGAGGCGCACAACCTCGTGGACCGCGCCCGGGACATGTTCTCCGCGACCCTCGTCAAGGAAGACATCCTGGCCGCGAAGCATCTGTTCGAAGGGCAGAAGACGATCCTGAAATGGCTCGACAAGCTCAACAAATCGATGCTGGTGCTGAAGCGGGAGTGCGAGGACCTGACGGTCTTCGACGACGAGACCTTCCCGACCGTGCTGGTCTATGAGGCGGAGCGGCTCTATACGGCCGTACAGAAATACCTCGACCGGCATCCGAACATGCCGCGGAACGAGGAGCTGCTGAACTTTTATTTCAACCTGAACGATTTCCTGATCACGTACCAGGCGCTGGACAAGGGCTACGTCAGCTACGCGTCTTTCATGGACGGCGGGCAGTTCTACGTGAAGCTGTTCTGCATCGATCCGTCGGCGCAGCTGATGCGGCGCCTGGAGAGCATCCGTTCGGCGGTCTTTTTCTCGGCGACGTTCCTGCCGATCCATTACTACAAGGCGCTGCTGACCGGGGACGTTTCGGAAGACGCGATCTATGTGGATTCGCCCTTCGATCAGGATAAGCGGGCGCTGCTGATCACGCGGGACGTCAGTTCCCGCTATACGCGGCGGAACGAGGCCGAGTACCGGAAGATCGCGGACTACATCCTCGGGATGGTGCGCGCCGAGAAAGGGAATTACCTGGCGTTCTTCCCGTCCTACAAATACATGAGCGACGTGCTGCCGTACCTGTCAAACGAACCGGGACTGACGCTGATCGCGCAGACACGGACGATGGACGAGGCCGAAAGGGATGCCTTCCTTCGGATGTTCGAAAAGGAGCGGGAGGACGCGCTTCTGGGCTGCTGCGTCATGGGCGGCGTGTTCTCGGAGGGCATCGACCTGAAGAACGAAGCGCTGATCGGCGTCGCGGTCGTCGGGACGGGCCTGCCGCAGCTCTGCGCGGAGCGCGAGCTGATCCGGCATTTCTTCGACGCGCGCGGCGAGAACGGCTTCGATTTCGCCTACCGCTTCCCGGGCTTCAACAAGGTCATGCAGGCGGCGGGGCGGCTGATCCGGACAGCGGACGACGCGGGCGTCGTGCTGCTGATGGACGAGCGGTTCTCCTACCGGGAGACGCTGTCGCTGTTCCCGAAAGAGTGGAGCAACTACAGGATCGTCGACCGGGAGCATGTGGACGACGTCATGCGGCTGTTCTGGAAACTGCTGTAAGGAGCGCAAGGCAAACGGCAGCGGGCCGGGGATACAGGCGAAACGCCGTTGACGAATGTCCCCGGGATGCTATAATGATACTTCAGAGGGTCACGACATGGAAAAGAAACTGGATGTGCTGTTCGGTGAAAACGTCTTTAACGAGGCGGTACAGAAGAGGATGCTCCCGGAAGACGTTTACCGGGAGCTGAAACGCGTGCAGAACGGCGAAGAGGAACTGTCGCTGAAGACCGCGGACATCGTCGCGGACGCGATGAAAGAATGGGCGCTCTCGAAAGGCGCGACGCATTACTGCCACTGGTTCCAGCCGCTGACCGGCATCACCGCCGAAAAGCACGAGGCGTTCCTGAAACGGTCGAACCGTGAAGGCAAGGCGCTGCTGGGCTTCTCCGGAAAAGCGCTGGTACGCGGGGAGTCGGACGCGTCGTCTTTCCCCTCCGGCGGCCTGCGCGCGACGTTCGAAGCCCGCGGCTACACGACCTGGGACACGACGTCGCCGGTGTTCGTGCGCGAGGACGCTTCGGGCATGACGCTGTTCATCCCGACAGCCTTGTTCTCGTACGGCGGCGAGGCGCTGGACAAGAAGACACCGTTGCTTCGGTCGGTCCAGGCGCTGAACGACCAGGCGCTCCGCCTGATCCGCCTTTTCGGCAACTCGACGAGCAAAAAGATCATTCCGTGCGTCGGCGCGGAGCAGGAATATTTCATCATCGACCGCGAGAAGTATTTAAAGCGCGAAGACCTGATGTTCGCAGGCCGGACGCTGTTCGGCGCGCATCCCCCGAAGGGGCAGGAGATGGGCGACCATTACATGGGCACCATCCCGGAGCGCGTAGGCGCGTACATGCGCGACGTGGACGAGGTCCTGTGGAAGCTGGGCGTGCCGGCAAAGACGCAGCACAACGAAGTCGCGCCCGGACAGCACGAACTGGCCACGGTCTATGAGGAATGCAACATCGCGACAGACCACAACCAGCTCGTCATGGAATCGCTGAAGCGGACCGCGAAACGGCTTGGTCTGGCCTGTCTCCTGATCGAGAAGCCCTACGCGGGCGTGAACGGCTCAGGCAAGCACAACAACTGGTCGCTGATGACGGACGACGGAATTCAGTTTCTGAATCCCGGCTCCGAACCGCACAAGAACACCCTGTTCCTTCTTACGCTGGCTTGCGTGATCCGCGCCGTGGACATGCACTCTGATCTTCTGGCAGAGTCGGTCATGTCGGCCTCGAACGAGAACCGTCTTGGCGGCAATGAAGCCCCGCCCAGCATCATTTCCATGTTCCTGGGCACACAGCTGACCGATCTTCTCAGGCAGATCTTGGAGACCGGCGACGCGAAGACCTCGCGGAACGCGGAACTGTTCCGCACCGACGTGTCCTCGCTGGCGAACTTTGACAAGGACGTAACGGACCGGAACCGCACCTCGCCCTTTGCCTTCACAGGCAATAAGTTTGAGTTCCGCGCGGTGGGCTCCAAGGATTCTCTTGCGAAACCCAACACGGTGCTGAACACGATCGTCACGGAAGCCTTCAAGGAAGCCGGAGACCGTCTGGAAGCCCTTCTTCCGGGAGAAAATGCATCCGCCGAGGCTTGTGAGAAAGCCGCCCGCCAGGTTGCAGCCGAGTTCATTTCCGAGCATGCGCGTATCGTCTTCAACGGCGACAACTACAGCGAGGACTGGAAGGCGGAGGCCGCGCGCCGCGGACTTCCGATCCTCCATGGTGTCGTGGAAGCGACCGACTGCCTGCTTCATGAGGACGCGATCGGAATGTTTGACGCGCTGGGCGTCTATTCCAGAAGAGAAACCGAGTCGCGTGTGGAGATCAAATACGAGACCTACGCGAAATCGATCCGTCTGGAAGCGGTCACGATGATCGACATGGCTGAGCGTTACTACATTCCGGCCGTCATCCGTTTCGAGGGAAAGATCGCGAAGTCCCTGAACGAAGTGAAGGCAGCTGTTCCCGGTGTGGATACGGCCGTTCAGGAGAAGCTCGTCGAACGGATCTCCGAGAAGCTTTCGGAGGCCTATTCCGCTATGACCGCACTCCGCGAAGCCGCGGCAGCCTGGAAAGAATTCGACAATGAGCGCGACCGCGCGGTGTTCTCCCGCGACACGCTGAAGAGCGCGATGGCAGCGCTCCGCGCGCCCATTGACAAGCTCGAGCGTATGGTGTCCCGCGCCGACTGGCCGGTCCCGACCTATGCCGAACTGATGGATGAAAACTGATCATTATGCTGATGAGCGCCCGCCTTTTGGCGGGCGCTTTGCAAAGAGGAAGAAAAGCACATGCTGACAAGTTACAAACCGGAATACCCGGAGCTCTGGTTCAGGCAATTCATGCTTTCCGATCCGGAGACGATGTCTTATAATCATGCATGGGGAGGCACGATCTCATTTCCGGAAGAACGATGGCAGGAGTGGTATGACTTCTGGATCCGCGAGCCCGAGGGCAAGCGTTTCTACCGGTACCTCCGGGATGAGACCGGCGCCTTTGTCGGAGAGATCGCATATCATTTTGACCCGGAGCTCAACGGTTTCATCGCAAATGTCATCGTGCTCGCAAGCCACCGGGGCAAAGGCTATGGCGGCGAGGCATTGGACCTTTTATGCGCCGTAGCCGCGAAAAACGGAGTCTCCGTTCTTTACGATGACATCGCGATCGACAATCCGGCGGTCACCCTGTTCAAGAAGTATGGCTTCACAGAAGAATCCCGCACGGAAGAGAAGATCATTCTGAAGAAAGAGCTGCATGCCATGGATCAGAAGAAAGTTCGAAAATCCCTGCTGATCAAAGACACCACACGCGAGGAAAGGGAACAAATCGTCCATCAGGCGCTCTGGGGCGCCTGCGGGATCGACTGCGAGTTCTGCTCGGGCTGCGACAATCGCGGGGGCGGCAGGATCGAAAGCATTTATCAGCCTTATATTGACGGACTGAAGGAGATCCGGGAGATCAATGCGGAGTACCGCGCTCCGTTTGTCCGTTAAGCCCAAGATCCGCATTCCACGGCCATCGCTGTATGAGAAGGCAGAAGGGAGAAGCATGTACACGAAAGAAGAATTTCTTCAAGACTGCCGCACTGTTTTTGAACATACCGACGGTAACATTGCGGACATTCCCGGAATCGGAAAGGTCGTGATGTACGAGGCACCGCTGATTGGATTCGGGCGCGCAGACGATCCGCTCTTCGAGAAATACAAAGAGCCTGAGGTCATCGGGCCGAATTACCTTACGCCGAAGGAATGGTTCCCCAAGGCCAGGACCGTGGTCTCATTCTTCCTGCCTTTCACGGAAGCAGTGAGTTCCACAAACCGCGCATTGAAGACGGATCCCTCCCCGGAATGGCTGTACGCGAGAATCGAAGGCCAGGAATTCATCAATCGGTTTACAAGAAACCTTCAGAAATGCCTGGAAGAAAAAGAGATCGCAAGCTGCCTGCCGTTCCAGGACCCGCGCTATTCGGTCATTTTAGAGCAGACGACAATGAATGGCGCCCCGGATCTTCATGCGGACAGCAGATGGTCCGAACGTCATGCCGCATATGTTTCAGGGCTTGGAACCTTCGGATTGTCCAGAAGTTTGATTACGGAGAAAGGCACCGCAGGCAGGTTCACAAGCATCCTGGTTTCGGAAGAATTCAAGCCCACAGAGCGCAAGTACACCGGCATTTATGATTACTGCACCCGCTGCGGCGCCTGCGCCAGAAAATGTCCGGCTCAGGCGATCTCGCTCGAGTACGGTAAGAACAACGCTGTCTGCAGAGCTTATCTGAAGGGGATGAATGAAAAATACGCACCGCGGTACGGCTGCGGCAAATGCCAGGTCGGCGTCCCCTGTGAACGGACGGCGCCCGGATTAAATGTTGCCCGCCGAAGCGACTGGAAGACGACCCCCATGCCGGATCGGCATGAGACTTTCGTGCTGCACAGGGCTTTGAGCAGCAAAGAAATGGATGCGCTCCGCCTCGGCAATGTTCCGCAGGCGATGGAAGACAAGTGGTTCTGGTATATGGAAGGATCCACGCTCTGGGCGCACCGCAGCTGGACAGGATACTGCATTTACCGGATCGACTTCAAAGACGACCAGAATCATGTCGTGACGGTCAACCGTGATCCCAGGCAGTACAAGTGTACCAGCATTGAGGAAGACATTTCGGCGCTGAACAAACTATTGGACTGGTGGACCGAGGCGCCTTATGATCATTATCAGGAGTGGCTTTCGGAGACATACGATGCACTGAAGAAGGCAGATGAGGAGAAACCCGTATGACCGACACGATCTGGTTTATTCTGACAGGTGTCTTGTTCGTCCTGCTGGGCGTTTTATTTGCCGTGCTTGGCTGGCTGATCTGGAAGAAGCAGAACATGAACCTGATCATCCGTTATCACTGCGACAAAGTCCGTGAAGAGAACAAAGAAGCCTATTGCAAGCTTGCCGGAAGCGGCGTGCTTCTCATGGGACTTGGCTTTCTCCTTTCCGGGATCTGCACGGTGTTCTTTCAGTCTGTTCTCACCTTTATTCCAATGGCAGCCGGGCTGGTGATCGGAATCGCGCTTCTGATATCAGCAG
>JAGDBR010000284.1 GCA_017958935.1 Lachnospiraceae bacterium
CCGCAGCTCGACGCGCCGACCGTCTTCGGCTGCTGCATGAAATACGGCGCGGGCCTTCTCGTATACCAGCCCGCTCTCGCCGAGCGCACGGCCGTCGCCGAGGGCAAGGTCGCGCTGCTCGCGGCCGACGCCGCGGGCGAGGCTCCGACTCCCGCCGCCGAGGTCGCCGCGGAGGCCGCCTGCTGCGTCATGTTCACCGGCGGCACCACCGGCCGCAGCAAGGGCGCGCTCCTGTCCAACGGGGCCGTCATGCAGGGCGTCGTCAACGGCTGCTACGGCTATAAGGACGTCTTCAGGCAGCGCTACCTGCTCGTCCTGCCGCTTTCGCACGTCTTCGGCCTGATCCGGAACCTCATGACCTGCTTCTATACCGGCAGCACCCTGTTCTTCTGCCTGAACAATAAAGACATGTTCCGCGACATTGCCGTCTTCCGTCCGACCATTCTGGTCACGGTCCCGGCGCTCGCAGAGATGGCATTGACGCTTTCGAAGAAGTTCGGAAAGAACATGCTCGGACCGGACATGAAGGTCATCATTTCCGGCGCTGCGGCAGTTCCGCCGTACCTGATCAGCGAATACGAAAAACTCGGCATCACATTGTTCCCGGGCTACGGCCTCACCGAATCCGCGAACCTTGTCTCCGGAAACCCGGAAAACAAGGCGCATCCGGAATCCGTCGGCTTCCTCTTCCCGAATCAGGAAGTGAAGGTCGTGGACGGCGAACTTTGGCTCAAGGGCCGGAACATCATGGACTGCTACGTCGGTGAAGAGGAGAGCGGCTTCGAGGACGGCTGGTTCAAGACCGGCGACCTTGTGCGCTTTGACGAGAACGGCCTGCTCTACATCACCGGCCGGATCAAGGAGATCATTGTCCTGCCGAGCGGCGAGAACATCTCTCCGGCGGAAGTCGAAGCGAAGTTCAATGAGCTGACCTGCGTCCAGGATTCTCAGGTGTTCGAAGCCCTGAACGACGCGGGCGACCACATCCTGGCGCTTGAAGTCGTGCCGCGGATGACGGAGCTTGGCGGCATCGAGAACGTTCCGGCGTTTGTGAAGGAAGCCTGCGAGAAGGTCAATGCGGCATTGCCGTCCTTCATGCGCGTGAGCCGGATCACGGTCCGGGATACCGATTTCAAGCGGACGCCGAGCATGAAGATCGAGCGGTATAAGACCGTTCAGTAAACGAGGGACCGGCCATGACGCGCACTGAGATCTTCATTGAACTGAAAAGCATTCTGCTTTCCGAGGACGAGCGGAACAGCGAACTCCTGGAATCCTGCACGGAAGAGACCGAGCTGGTCTCGGACTTAAACCTGAACTCCGTCGGGATCCTTTATCTCGTGATCTCGATCGAAGAGACCTTTCAGATCCGCTTCGAAAACTCCGGGATCGCGGATTTCAGGACCGTCGGTGACGTGATCACCTACATTCAGTCGAAGCTGGGAGAGTAATGGACATCTTCATCACAATACTGGCAAGTCTGGTACTGATCGGGATCCTCTTATTCGTCGCTCCCGCGATCGTGGTATTCCTGATCCTGTTCCGCGGAAAGCGCTTTCCGGATCTGGACAAGCAGGATCTGACCGGGACCCAGTACGAGCCGTATAAAGACTTATTGGCTGAAGACATCGGATTTTTCCGGAATCGGAAGATGCGTTCCGTCGAGGTCCGTTCTTTCGACGGCAAGACGCTGCGCGGGCAGTATCTGGACGGCGGATTCGATAAGACGGCGATCCTGATCCACGGCTACCGGTCTTCGCCGTTTAACAACTTCGCGGTGCTCGGGCGTTTTCTCTATGAGGAGCAGGGGTTCAACCTGCTGTTTGCGGACAACCGCGCGACCGGCAGAAGCGAAGGCGCGTTTTCGGGCATGGGACTTCTGGAAAAGTACGACGTGCGGAGCTGGGAGCGCTACGTCTCGAAAAAGACTTCGGCGCGGGAGATCCTGATCGCCGGCGTGTCCATGGGCGCGACGTCGATCGCGTTCACGGCGGATCATCTCGACCCGAAGAAAGTGAAGGGCGTGATCCTGGACTGCGGGTTCGAGTGCCCGCGGGACCAGCTGCTGCGCATGAGCGAGCATTATAGGCCCCTGCCGGGGAAGCTGATCCTGCCGCTCGTTGAATTCATGGTGCGGATCATTCTTCGCGTGGATCTCAATGAAAACACGACGAAGCATTTGAGCCGCATGACGATCCCGGCCCTGTTCATACACGGCGAGCAGGACGACACGGTGCCCTTCTATGAGGGGCAGAATGCCTACCGCGAATGCAGCGGCCCGAAGATGCGGCTGTTCGTGGAGGATGCCGGCCATGCGACCGCGTTTTACGCGCATCTCGAGGAAGGAAAACGGGTGGTCTCCCAGTTCTTGGAGCAGTTTTTCGGCCATCCGTATTATGAGGAGTGACGCGGAGAACGGAAGCGTTTTCCGAAGGCGTCGAAACCCGAAAAGGAGGAAAGAGTATGAAGGATTTTGTTGTATTGACCGATTCCACCTGTGATCTCCCGGAATCGTTTCAGAAGGAGTACGGGATCATTGTTCTGCCCGGCCATGTGGTATTGCCGGACGGAAAAGAGATCCTGCAGACTCCGAAGTGGGAGCATTTCACGAAGGAGGAATTCTATAAATCCCTGAAAAAGAACCCGGACGGCTACAAGACCTCTCCGGCAAACGTTGCAGAGATCAAGGCGAAGATGGAAGAGGAAACGGCTGCCGGACGCGGCGTCATCATGATCACGATTTCCTCTGCGATCAGCGGCTCTCCGGAGTTTGCGCGCCAGGCAATGACCCTCGTGAAGGAAGCGAATCCGCAGGCCGAGATCGCAGTTGTCGATTCGCTGCGCTTCGGTCCGGGCCTCGGTCTTATGTGCATGTACGCGTCCATGAAGCGGAGCGAAGGTCTTTCGATGAAAGAGACCGTCGCGTGGCTTGAAGAAAACAAGGGCCGCTTCCATCAGGCCGGCTGGCTCGACGATCTGACCTTCGTCGCGAAAAAGGGCCGCCTGACGCACGCGAAAGCTTTCTTCGGAACGCTTGCCGGCGTGAAGCCGATCGGCGAATTCGACTACAACGGCCTGACGACCGTGCTCGGCAAGGCCGCAGGCGCAAAGGCGGCGTACGAAGTCCTGCTGCAATACATGGCAGAGACGATCGAAAATCCCGAAGAGCAGATCATCATGATCGCGGAGACCTTCCGGTATCCGCAGGCCGAAGCTTATAAG
>JAGDBR010000285.1 GCA_017958935.1 Lachnospiraceae bacterium
AGGGCAGCCGCGGCCGCGACGGCCGCCTCGACGGCATTGCCGCCGCGTTTCAAGGCTTCCATACCGGCGGAGGCCGCCTCCGGGCTGGAGCAGTTGACCATCCCCTCGCGGGCATAGATGGGAAACCGCCTGGAGGGGTACTTCTGAAGCAGCGGGTCAAAGGTTGTATGCATGTCTCCTCCTCTTATGCGGGCCGGCAGGAGTTCTGCCGGTTAGGATATTTCGGACAGTCCGGCAGGCTTGCTGCCGGTCAGGTCGTTTCGGACGCCGCGGCAGGCTTGCCGCCGGTCATTCTGTTTCGGCCGGGCCGTTGATCTCTTCCGGCTGCGACGCGCGGTTCTTCCACCGCCCGCTCAGCAGGTATACGATGCCGATGTAGAACGGGACGGTCCCCGAGATCGCATTGCCGTACCAGAATCCGCGGATGCCCCAGTTCAGCGTGATGCCGAGCAGCAGGGCGAGGCCGATCCGGCAGAAGATGCCGTCCAGCAGCGCGACCGCGAGATTCAGCTTCGAATTGCCGGAGCCGTTGATCAGCGCGAAGAACGGCGGACGCAGGCAGGCGCCGGCATACTGGATCATCGCGACCGGGACGTACGTCAGCGCGAGCGCAAGGACCGCGGCGTCATCCGTGAACAGGCCGTAGAGCCATTCCGGATGCGTCAGCGTGATGACGGCCATGATCAGCGAAGGGATGAAAACGATCCACAGCGCGTGCTTCACGACCTGCGGGACGCGCTTGAGCTTCCGCGCGCCGAGCGCCTGCGCGATCATGGCGCCGCCCGCCGACGAGATCGCCTGCGCGATGACGTTGATGATGTTCTCCAGCTTCCGCGCGACGCCCGTCACGGCGACGGCTTCGACGCCGTAGCTGTACACGTAGGAGTTGACGAAAAGCATGGAGAAATTGATCGCCGCGGACTGGATGACCATCGGGATGCCGAGGCCCGCCAGGGGCTTCGCGACTTCGGAATGGATCCGGAAGCTCCGCAGCTTGAAATCGAATTCATAGGACGCCCGGTTCCTGTAGAGGAGCCGGAGGGCAAACAGGAAGCTGATGCCCTGCCCGATCACGGTGCCGAGCGCCGCGCCGAAGGGACCGAGCTTCATCCCGATGACGAAGACCAGGTCCAGGATCAGGTTCACGACCGACGCGATCGCGATGAAAATGAAAGGATGCTTGGAATCGCCCATGCCGCGCAGGATCGCGGAGACGAGGTTGTAGCCGTAGATGAAGGTCATGCCGCAGGCGCAGGTCACGACGTAGGAGACCGCCATGTCCCAGGAATCGGCCGGCGTGTTCAGCCAGGACAGGATCCCCTCATGGAAGAAGAGGCAGATCACCATCGCGAGCACGGACGCCGCGAGGAGGACCGTGAAGAGCGTCCCGACCATCTTGCCGACGAGGTCCTTCCGGTTCTCGCCGACGTAGCGCGAGATCAGGACCTGCCCGGCGTTCGAACACCCCATCGCGACGAAGGTGAACAGCATCAGCAGGTCGCCGCCGACGGAAACGGCCGCAAGGCCCGCCGGCCCCACGAACTTTCCGACGATGATCATGTCGACCATGTTGTAGAGTGTCTGCAGCAGGCCCGAGAAGAACAGCGGCAGGGCGAACTTCAGCAGCGTCACCGGGACGCTGCCCGTCGTCAGGTCGCGGATCAGCCCCTGCGGCTCTCTCTTTTCTGCCCCGTTCTGCGCCATGAACGCCCTCTTTTCTGCCTGTCAGGCCTTGTCTTGCCTTTATTCTATCATCTGATCCCCGTCTTTTCAAGAAGCACGGCTTTTCTTCGGACGCGGCGGCCGCAAAAAAGCGCCCTCCGGAGAGAGCGCTTGTCAGGTCTTAGCCTTTTCTGTTCTTTTTCTGCAGGGTTTCCTGCCCTTCCGGGACCTCCAGTTCATAGGATTCCCAGGCGTTGATGACGAAGGTCCTGCCGTAGCGGTCCTCCCGTTTATAGCCCGACGAATAGTCCCGGTGATTGTGGCCGTGGATGAAGTAGGCGGGCTCGAACCGGTCCATCAGCTTCAGGAA
>JAGDBR010000286.1 GCA_017958935.1 Lachnospiraceae bacterium
CAAGACCGTTCTCGGAGAACGCGGACTGCGAGCGGCCGTAAGCGATCTGCAGGAACAGCTCGCGCATCGCCGTGTTGATCGCGTCGCAGACGAGGTCGGTGTTCAGCGCTTCCAGGACCGTGCGGCCCGGAAGGATCTCCGCCGCCATCGCCGCGGAATGGGTCATGCCGGAGCAGCCGATCGTCTCGACGAGCGCTTCCTGGATGACGCCTTCCTTAATATTCAGGGTCAGCTTGCAGGCGCCCTGCTGCGGCGCGCACCAGCCGATACCGTGTGTAAAACCGCTGATGTCTTTGACTTCTTTCGCCTGTACCCAGTTCGCTTCCTCCGGGATCGGAGCCGCGCCGTGGTTCACACCCTGGGCGACAGGACACATCTCTTCTACTTCTTTTGTGTAGATCATATCAATGCTCCTTTCATCCTATATGAAACAGACTCTGCGTCCAATGCTCATACACAGTTATTATCTTATAAAAGCGGGATTTTGTCAATCGAAGACTGGGTGTACGCGGCGGGAATTGCAGGACGTGCCCGCGGGTTTTTCGACTTTCGGCCCGGTCTGTGCTATAATCGTTGTGGAAAAAGAACGGGCGCCAAAGGCGCCCGGAAAAAATGTTCAAAATGTCTGGAGAAAAAGAGATGAAACCTTGGATGATCTACGTCATATTCCTGCTGATCATGTCGATTATCGCCCTGATCCTTTACCGCGCCGATAAGACAAAAGCGCAAAAAGGCAAGTGGCGCATCAAGGAAGCCACGCTGCTCGCCGCCGGGTTCTTCGGCGGCGCCGCGGGCGCCCTGCTCGGCATGAAGCTCTTCCGCCACAAAACGAAGCACTGGTACTTCTGGCTCGCCAACATTCTCGGCCTGATCCTCCAGGCCGCGGTGCTGTGGCTGCTTTTAAAGCCCTGACCGGCCTCAGACCTCCTTCTCCTTGTCCAGCTTTGACAGCAGATAGTCCGCCGCGGTCTGGCCGCTGCTCTTCGCGAAGACCTTCACGACCGAAAAGATCTCCTGCCGCCGTTCCTTCGGCAGCGCCCGGTAGGACGAAAGCATCGCTTCGCCGGTCTTCAGTTTCTGTCCGCCGAGCTCGCTCAGGCTGTTCGCGCCCGTCGCGCTGAACAGTTCGTAGACGGTGTCGAAAAACGTGCGGCGCGTCGGATCGTCCAGCTGTTCCAGCCAGGTGTCGAGCGACTTGTCGATCAGCTCGCCGGCCTTCGAGAATTCCGCCGGAACGAAACGGTTCTTCCGGACCTGCCAGCTGAAGCCGTCGTGCTGCGCCAGGCCGGACGCGTCGCTTAAGATCACGCGCGGCGCGGTCTTCGACGACAGGATGCGCCCGATGATCGAGGTGTCCGGAATGATGCTGACGATGCGCGGCAGGATCCGCCCGTAGCCCGGCAGCTCCACGATCTCGTGGCGCAGGCCGGGCCCGTCGTTCGTATAAACGGCTTCGATGCGGTCCTGCACGTTCTTTGCGCAGAAAGCCGCGGCGAAGACCGCCAGATTGCCGCCCTTCGAATGCCCCAGGACGATCAGCCGCCGGTCCGGATAGGCCGCGCCGGCAGCGTCAAGATACGAGACCGCGTGGCTCTGCCCTTCCGTCTCGGTCTGGAAACTGAAATTGAAGTCTTCCTTCCAGCCTACGAGCGTACCGTCCGTGCCCCGGAAGGCGATGGCCGCGCTGCCGTCCGGCAGCAGGAAGGTCACGGCCGCCAGCTGCTTCTCCGTTTCCCGGTCTGTCTCGCTTAAGTAGCGGGCCAGGCAGGTGTCCCGGAAGCGCGCTCCCTTCAGCATCTCCTCCATCAAAAGCGGCGCCCGCGCCGTATAGGCCTTGTCCGCCAGGATCTCTTCTTTCGTATGCACACGGAAATAACGGCTGCAGACCTCCTGCAGCGGAACCGGCGCACCGTCCTCCGGCACGATGCCGTCGAACTTCGCGTACGCCAGCTCCGACAGGATCAGATTGTCCACCTCGTTGAACGGGTCGACGGACAGCGGCACGTCGGACCGCCAGGAAAGATAGTCGAAAACGTTCGCCATGTCCCTTCCGCGCCTTACTGCGCGTATTGATAGGCTTCCCGGCCCGCGCCGTTCAGATATTTCAGAAGCGGCACGCAGAGGGCGCAGAGGACCAGGATGACGAGCCCGATGTAGAGCGGCAGCCCGATCTTCAGGCCCAGGAAATATCCGCCCGCGACGATCGCGGCCGCCAGGATCCAGCTGCCGAACAGGCAGACCGTGACGGGAAGTCCCTGCTTGATCGGGACGTTCTCATTCGTCCAGTTCAGGTTCACGTGCCTCAAGTCTTCGACCAGGCCCAGCAGCGCGAAGAAGAACATGAAGACGAACATCATCGCCATGCATTCCAGCAGCAGGAGCACGTTCATCTTCAGCGCGATCCCGGCGCAGATCATGAAGATCACGGCCGGGATGCCGTCCAGCAGCATATGCACGGCGATCTTCGAAAAGAAGACCTCCCGCGCGGGGACCGGCAGGGTCTGCGCGATCCAGAGGCGCTGCCCTTCCGTCGAAACGGAGGCGGACGTGAACATGCCCATCGAGACCATGAACATCACGATCAGGGCCGCCATGGCCGGCAGCAGGACCGGCAGCAGCTGCTGCATGCCCAGCTGCGTCCCGAGCGTATCGAACACATCCCGCACCTGTCTGCCGAAGATCAGGACGGCGATGCCGCCCGCGATCAGGACGATCGCGCCGAGCCCCATGTTCATCACGTAGGCGACGCTCGCGAAGAAATGCTGGAATTCCTTGCTGATAAGCGTCTTCCGGACGGACCGCGCACGGACGGCGTCAGACGTGTAGGCGACGCGCTTCACTTTCTCTCCCCGCATCGTGACGGAGAAGAAGGTCTTCGACAGGACGAAGTACACGAGCCCAAACAGCACCGCGACGCCCGCCGTGAACAGCAGGAACGGGACGATCTCGCCCGCCGCGCCGGCGCCCATCAGGTAGAAGGGATACAGGTGGCTCTTCGTGAAATTGCCGACGAGCTCCGCGTTTTCCAGAAGTTCCTGGAAAATGTCGTTCGCTTTGATGCGGAACCAGATGAAGAAGCCGATCAGCAGCGTCAGGAAAATGATCGTGAATATCTTTTTATTCCGTACGCGGGACGCCGCTTCCGCGACGATCCAGCCCAGGATGCAGGCGACCGCCGTGATCAGCGCGCCGATCACGAACATCATCAGGAAGCTGCAGATCACGCCGGAGACTGTCGCGAAACCGCTGAACCAGTAGAACAGCATGCCCGGAAGCCAGCCGATGCTGCCGTAGATCAGGCTCAGGATGTAGACCACGAGCACGCGCGTGAACAGGATCTTCCAGGGCGCGATCGGCAGCGAAAGGAGCATCTCGTTGTCCTTCGCGCGGTACAGCAGCGCATAGGTCGTGTAGATCGAACCGATGATGCCGTAGAACAGGGAAATGTAACCCATCACGATGAAATAGATCCAGGCCTTCCCTGCCGCGAACATATCCGGGCCCATAAGGAAGCACATCAGCAGCGTCAGCCCGGCCATCAGAAGATAAGTGAAAACGTAAAGGACGGCAAGTCCGATGATCGAACCGCGCGACCGTTTCTTCCCGGCCTTCGAGTTCTGGAAGAACATGGTCCCGAGGCTCTGCCAGTCCTTTCGGATCAAGGCTTTTAACATCTTACGCCTCCAGTTCCAGGAAGACGGATTCGAGCGATTCGTCGCCCTTCACTTCCTCCATCGTTCCCGATTTGATCAGTCTGCCGTCTTTAATGATCGCGACCTTGTCGCAGAGCTTTTCGGCGACGTCCAGGACGTGCGTCGAGAAGAAGATCGCGCCGCCTTCGTCGCAGAGCTCGCGCATGAAGCCCTTCAGCAGGAAGGCCGCCTTCGGATCCAGGCCGACGAACGGCTCGTCCAGCAGCATCAGCTTCGGCGCGTGCATGAGCCCGGCCGTCACGGCAAGCTTCTGCTTCATGCCGTGCGAGTAGGAGCTCACGGGCTGCGCCAGGACGTCGCGGATCTCGAACGCCTCGGCGTATCTGTCGATCCGCTTCTTGCGCTCCTCCGTGTCCACGCGGAAGATGTCGCCGATAAAATTCAGATAGCCGATGCCGGTCATGAAGTCATAGATGTCGGGGTTGTCGGGGATGTAGGCCAGTTTCGACTTGCACAGGACCGGATCCTGCTTCACGGACACGTTGTCGATGAAGATGTCGCCTTCGTTGAAGCGCAGGATGCCGGCGCAGGATTTCAGCGTCGTCGTCTTGCCGGCGCCGTTGTGGCCGATGAAGCCGTAGATCTCGCCGGGGCGGATCTCCAGGCTCAGGTCATCGACTGCCTTTTTCGAATCGTACGTTTTCGTCAGGTGTTCGATTCTTAACATGATGGTTCTCCTTTATTCTTCAGACGGATGCACCGTCTCATTGTACTTTGAGCATAGCACGGGAACGCCCTCGTTTCCACCGCGCAAAAGGCGGGATAGACGGGGCTATTCCCTCATTTGACCCGGTCTTCCTGCTTTTTGCGGATCAGGTAACAGACGAGCGGGACCGCCGCCGCGGCAAGGATCAGGCCCGGATAGCGGCTCAGGAAAAGCTCCTGCACGCAGTCGCCGAAGGTATACGGCAGGTCGTGCGCGAAATTGTACGCGACGCGCGTCACCGCGGTCACGATGCAGCCCGAGAGGACGCCGAGCAGCGCGGCCGGGAACGCCGCGTTCAGGTACGAGAAGCAAAGCCCCGTCACGAGTCCCGTCACCGCGAGCGACAGGGCCTGCACCGGATAATCCGGCACGAAGGGGCTGTTCCAGTAGATGAAGTAGAGACAGACCGGGATCAGTATGCCGAGCAGCACCGCGGCCGGCGTGTTCAAAAAGACCGCGGCCGTGACCACTGCCACGAGCGCCGGCGCGAAGAGCGCGGCATAGCGGGCCGCCGGTTCCGGCAGCATCGACAGGACGAGGACGAGGGCGAGCAGGATCACGCCCGTCAGGATTTGCATCAGATAACGTCGTTTCATGGTATCCATTCTAACAGAGCGCACGGCCCGGGGCAAGTGTTTTCGGCGGTATCATTCGGGCGGACAGTTGCGCCGACAGATAAGATATGATATGGTATATATACAGAAGTGTTGCTTGCGCAAGCAGAAAACACCGCATGACATGCGGGATGAAAAATGACGGAGGATCAGGACCCTATCATGAAAAGAATGACAGCAATCATCGCACCGATACTCGCTTTCGCTCTCGTCCTTTCCGGATGCGGAGCCGAATCCGGCACCTCGAAGGCGCCGGCGCCGTCCACGCCTGCCCAGCAGGAAAACACCGGTTCTCAGCAAGAGCCCCCTTACGTCCCTGATGATACGATCCCGGAGCCCTGGACACTGGATTATCAGTCGGCGCTGCTCGACAAGATCCCTTTCTCTGTCGATCTGGGCGCCGGCTGGGAATACCGCGATCTGTCGGCCAACGGCGTGTCCCGGCGGGTCACCGTGACGTATGAAATGGATTCTTCCGTGATCCCGACCGATCCCTGCTATACGTATTTCAGGGTCGACATTCTGGGCGAAGGGATGTACGCCGAGACCGTTGCGGTCGGCAGAGCGTTCTTTACGGACGCCGTCACCGCCTACGTGAGGAGCGAAGACCCCGACCGGATCGACATGGAACTGTTTGAAAGAGATTTCAACGCGTCCGCGTTCAAGGGAAAGGATAAGGACTATGTCGTGATCAGCGTTCCTGCAGGCTGGGAACAGAACACCGCGACCATGGTGATCGCGACGGCCGACGGAAAGCTGCTTGCCGATACCGAGGTCGATAAATCCCATCAGGTGACCCTGCAGGGCGACGATACGGGAAAATACATGGACTTCTCCAAAAACACCAACTTCTTCAGCTTCAGCGAAGACTCGATCACCTACCTTCAGGTCTTCCAGCGGGTCGACGGCGTCACCTACCTGAAGGAGTATTCCCTGACGATCGACAACGACGAGATCACGTCGACGGAGACGGGAAAGACCTACACGACCACCGATACGGTTCCGGATCTGCCGGGAATCGCGGTCCACTGAGGTTCTTCCGGACGATACGGAAGCCGTCGCGTACGCTGCGCTGTTCATGCGTCCGGGTTTTGCGTGTCAGCCGAATCTCACGCAAAAAAGACACCGGCCAGCCCTTTTTCGGGGGAAGCCGGTGTCTTTCTTTTCAGGCGCTGTTTCGCAGCGCGTCCTTCGGGTCTCTTACAGATTGTTCTTCGCGGTCTCGACAAGGCCCTTGAAGCCTTCCGGATCGTTGACCGCCATGTCCGCCAGGACCTTGCGGTTCAGGACGACGTTCGCCTGCTTTAAGCCGAACATGAATCTGGAATAGGACAGACCGTTCATACGGCACGCGGCGTTGATACGTGCGATCCAGAGCTGTCTGAACTGGCGCTTGCGCTCTTTGCGGCCGGCATAAGCGGACGTCAGCGCACGCATGACGGACTGCTTCGCGACACGGTACTGTTTGGAACGGGAGCCTCTGAAACCCTTCGCAAGCTTCAGAACACGATTGTGCTTCTTCTTGGCATTTAAGCCGCCTTTGATTCTAGCCATGACTCACCCCTCCTTATAAATACGGCAGAACCTTTTTCATATTGAGGTTCGCATGATCGACAAGCGTGGACTTTCTCAAGTTCCTCTTCCGCTTCGTGGACTTCTTCGTTAAGATATGGCTCTTATTCGCCTTCATACGCGTTAACTGACCCGTACCGGTCTTCTTGAAACGCTTCGCTGCTGCGCGCTTGGTCTTTACCTTCGGCATGACTGTGCCCTCCTCTGTTTATGATTTCTTCGGTGCCAACACGATGCTCATGTTGCGCCCTTCCATCTTCGCCGGCTTGTCGACCGTGGCGATGTCCGCAAGGGTCTGCGCAAACTCGTCAAGCACGCCCTTCGTCGTGTTCACGTGGGCCATTTCACGGCCGCGGAAACGCAGGGTGACTTTGACGCGGTTGCCCTTTTCCAGGAACTTGCGCGCGTTATTGGACTTGGTGTTCAGATCGTTCGTATCGATGTTCGGGGAGAAACGGATCTCCTTCACTTCGACGGTCCGCTGTTTCTTCTTGGCGTCGCGCTCTTTGCGCGCCTGCTCATAGCGGTACTTGCTGTAATCCATGATCCGGCACACCGGCGGCTTGGCCTGCGGTGCGATCAGGATCAGGTCCAGTTCCGCATTCATGGCGATCTTCAGCGCTTCTGCGGAACTCATGATGCCGAGCTGCTGACCGTCCTGGGAGATGACGCGAACTTCATTCTCGCGGATCTGGTCGTTCATCAATAGTTCGTTAATAGCCGTACTCCTTTCTGACGATGCAAATGATCTGATCTGAAGAGCAATTTCCATAAAAAAGCGGACGCCTGCAGCAGGCGTCCACATATCAACGAAACGGCACTTGGGGCCGTCTTTTGATCTTTTTTACCCGAGTCACAGCGCATCGCGCGTGCTGAGGTGAGAGTGGAAACTCTGCTTGCTCTTTTACAACATTGGTACTATAGCACTCCGGGCGCTTCTTGTCAAATGGTTTTTCGCCGAAAAACAAGGAAATTTGCGCCTTGTGCCGTCAGTCCTTCTTCGCCTCCCGGATGACCTTCGAAGCGATCTCTTCCTTCAGCGCGGCCAGGAACGCATCCAGCGGCTTCGCGCCTTCGTCGCCCGCGGCGCGCGACCGGACGGACACGAGGCCTTCCGCCGCTTCCTTCTCGCAGACGATCAGCATGTACGGGATCTTCTTCATCTGGGCTTCGCGGATCTTATAGCCGATCTTTTCGGAGCGCAGGTCGGTCTCGGCGCGCACGCCCGCCTGATCCAGCGCTTCCGCGACGGATTTCGCGTATTCCTCGTACTTGTCCGAGATTGGGAGCACCTTGACCTGCACCGGCGCAAGCCAGGTCGGGAAAGCGCCCGCGAAGTGCTCGGTCAGGATGCCGATGAAGCGCTCGATCGAGCCGAAGACGACCCGGTGGATCATGATCGGGCGGTGCTTCTTGCCGTCCTCGCCCATGTATTCCAGTTCGAAGCGCTGCGGCAGCTGGAAGTCGAGCTGGATCGTCGCGCACTGCCATTCGCGGCCCAGGCAGTCCACGAGATGGAAGTCGATCTTCGGACCGTAGAACGCGCCGTCGCCTTCATTGACCGTATACGGCAGGCCCAGCGCCTCCAGCGCGTCCCTCAGGCCGTTCTCGGCGGCCTCCCACTCTTCGTCCGTGCCCATGGAATCCTCGGGGCGCGTCGACAGTTCGACGCCGTAGGTGAAGCCGAACAGCTTGTACATGCCGTCGATGATCTCGACGATCCTGCGGACTTCATCCTTGATCTGATCCTTCGTGATGTAGGTATGCGCGTCGTCCTGGGTGAAGCAGCGCACGCGCATCAAGCCGTGCAGCTGCCCGGACTTCTCGTTCCGGTGCACGATGCCCGGCTCCGCGAGGCGAAGCGGCAGGTCCCTGTAGGACCGCGGCTCGCTCTTGTAGACGAGGATGCTGCCGGGGCAGTTCATCGGCTTGATCGCGAACTCGCCGTCTTCGGTCGAGAGCGTGAACATGTCGTCATGGTAATGCTCCCAGTGGCCGGAGGTCTCCCAGAGCACGCGGTTCAGGATGATCGGCGTGGAGATCTCGACGTAGCCGGCCTTCCGGTGGACGTTCCGCCAGTGCTCCATCAGCGTGTTCTTCAGGATCACGCCGTGCGGCAGGAAGAACGGCATGCCCGGGCCGTAGTCCGAGAGCATGAACAGATCCAGCTCGCGGCCGAGCTTCCGGTGGTCGCGCTTCTTCGCTTCCTCGATCCTCGTGATGTACGCGTCGAGATCTTCCTTGTTCGCGAACGCCGTCGCGTAGATGCGGGTCAGCATCTTGTTCTTCTCGGAGCCGCGCCAGTACGCGCCCGCGATGTTCAAAAGCTTATAGGCCTTCCCAACCCCCTTCGTGGACATCAGGTGCGGGCCCGCGCACAGATCCGTGAACTCGCCCTGGCGGTAGAAGCTGATCGGCTCGCCTTCCGGCAGGTCCTCGATGAGCTCCACCTTGTAGGGCTCGTCCTTTTCCTTCATCAGCGCGATCGCTTCTTCGCGCGGCAGCTCGAACCGCTCGATCGGGAAGTCTTCCTTCACGATCCTGCGCATCTCCTCCTCGATCTTCGGCAGATCCTCCTGCGTGATCGGGGTCTCAAAATCGATATCGTAGTAGAAACCGTCGGCAATGGACGGGCCGATCGCGAGCTTCGCGGACGGCCAGAGCCTTTTGACGGCCTGCGCCATGACGTGGGACGCCGAATGCCGAAGCGTCGAGAGCCCGCCCTCCGGATCGCGCGCGGTCAGGATGCTCAGTTCGCAGTCGCTGTCGATGACCGTGCGAAGATCCGCGACCTCACCGTTTAACAGGCCCGCGCACGCAACACGCGCCAGCCCTTCGGAAATGTCCTTCGCGATGCCGATGACGGACATCGGGTTCCCGTACTCCTTCACGGAGCCGTCCTTCAGTGTGACTTTCATTTCTTTCCTCCCGCAAATGGAAAACGCCCCTTTCCGGACGTTTCCGTCTTAGAAAGGGGCGTGAATTCACGCGGTTCCACCCTTTTTCGAAAGCCCCGGTCTTCCGGCGGCTTTCCTCGTTTCATCTTTTACGGAATGACCCGGGCCGTATTAGGGCCGCTCCGAGGTGGTCTTCGCGCGCCGTCCGCTTAGGATGCTTCTCACCGCCCATCCCTCGCTGTAAGCCTCGTGGCGCGTTACTGTCCTCATCAACGCTTTACCTGTGAGAATATAGCACTTTACAAACGTTTTGTAAAGCGGTTTCTGCGCTTTTCGCCGGTCTTGGGATACGCAGGGCGCTCACTCCACGCGGATCGTCCTGATCCGCTGGTCCTTCCGCGGTTTGTCGCGGAAGTCGCGCTTCACGGACACGATCTTGTCCGCCGTCTCGATCCCTTCGGTGACCTTGCCGAACGCCGCGTACTGGCCGTCCAGATGCGGGGCGTCGGCCACCATGATGAAGAACTGCGAGCCTGCCGAATCCGGGTCCATCGAGCGCGCCATCGACAGCACGCCGCGTGTGTGCTTCAGGTCGTTCGGAAACCCGTTCGCCGCGAACTCGCCCTTGATCGTATAACCGGGGCCGCCGTAGCCCATGCCCTCCGGATCGCCGCCCTGGATCATGAAGCCCGGGATCACGCGGTGGAAGATCAGGCCGTCGTAGAAGCCCGAATTTGCCAGTTTTTCGAAGTTCGCGACCGTAACGGGGCATTTGTCGTCGTAAAGCTCGCCGGCCATGAAATCGCCGTTTTCCATTGTGAGAACGAATGTTTTCATCGTTTACTTCCCCTCGTACTGAATGACGGTGCCGACCTCGTAGTCCTTCAGGACCTCGCGGCCGTTCAGCCCCTTCAGCTCAATGACGAACAGGCACATCGCCACTTCGCCGCCGAGCTTTTCCACAAGCTCGCAGGCAGCTTTCGCGGAGCCGCCCGTCGCGATCAGGTCGTCGACGACGACGAGCCGCATGCCCGGCTTCACGTCATCCTTGTGCATTTCGATCGTCGCGGTACCGTACTCCAGGTCATAGGTCACGGCTTCCGTCTCGCGCGGCAGCTTGCCCTTCTTCCGGCACAGCAGCAGCGGCTTGTGATTCCGGTACGCCAGCGGCGCACCGAAAATGAACCCGCGGGATTCGATGCCCACGAAGCCGTCGTAATCCACGCCGATCAGCAGCTTCTGGAGCTCGTCGACCGCCAGCGACAGGCCGTCGGCGTCGCCGATCACGGACGTGATGTCGCGGAACATGATGCCTTCCACCGGAAAGTCCGGGATCGTCAGGACGTAATCCTCTAATTTTTTCATTGGAAAAACCTCCGGGATGATGCTATAATGAAGTCCGGGCCGCAAACGGGCCGACAGAGGGGCGGACGCCTCTTCGTCCGGACCCCCGCCACTAACATTATACCCGAAAACACCTTCAAATCAATTCTTTTTCGGTATATCGGAGACAAAAATGCGCACAGAACCCTTTACCATGGAACGAAACGTCCTGAACGTCGGCGACGTCGTCGCTGTCACGGAAGGCAAACTTCCCCGCGCCTACTACTATACGGCAGAACCTGCCGCCGCGATGTCGAAGAACTTCGCACCGAACGAGCGCATCCGATCCGCTTGCGGCACGGTCGTCAGAAAGGAGCTGGAAGGCAGCACCTATACGGTCTGGATCGAATTTGATGAATGACAAAAAAGAGGCCGGTCCGCAAAGACCGGTCTCTTTTAAAACGGCAGTTCCATGCGCGGATAACGCGCCTCGTCCAGGTTCAGTACGTCGTAGTTGAGCCCGTTCTCACGGAGCTGTCTGATAAACAGCAGGAAGGGATCCGGTTCATTGAAATACTGGATGAAGTTGATGAAGAAGTATCCGTTCACCGCGCTCATCTCCACGATCAGCGGAACGTGAACGGACGGCAGCGCCGTCGACGGCAAGGCTTCGTACTCCTGCACATACCGCTCTGCATCCCCGAGGCTTGCTTTCCCGACGTAGCTGACAACGGCTGTCACACAGCGCGAAAGTGCCTTCATCCTCCCGGCGCAGTACGCTCTTCTCTCCTCCGGGCTCTCCATTTTCTCCAGCCGCCCGACCAGTTCCTGATACTCCCTGATCTCCCGCAGCACCATGTCGTCGTCCGACTGCAGCGCCACCATGCCGCGGAAGCACGTCGCCTGCGTGCCGAACGGAAGCGTGCGGATCTTATCCATGAACGGCAGTCTGACGTCGCCCACCAGGCTTTGGTGCGCAAGAGGCGCTTTCAGCGCCCGTCTCTGGTTCACGCACATCGCAATGACGGCAGGATCGGCGCCGTCCGGACGGAAGGCGTCAACGGTCCTCGCAAGAAGCAAGGCCACGACCGACGCCGGGCTTCCGTCGTTCGAGATGTTGAACTGCATGAATTCTTTTTCCGGGATGCGGATGTTGTAAACGACGCTGTCCTGCGTCAGTCTGACGGTCCCCCCGTCCTCCAGCTGAAAGGCGGGTGCGCTCCATTTCCCGGCCCGGATCACCCGGTCGTCCGGCACGGGCTGCGCAGCCGGATCTTCCCACTCGTCCGGAGAAATGACGCTGTCCTTTAACCGGATGCCCTCCGCCGACAGCGGCTGTTCATAATAGGCGGAGCAGTAATAATACAGCAGCGTCTTGATGAGCGGGGCGATGCCGCCTCCGTCCGTCAGACCGTGGTACGCATCGATGTAAAGCCGGTTCTTCCAATAGGCGAAAGCCATCAGATGGCCCGACGTCTGTTCCGACCCCAGCGTGATCCGCTGCTTCGTGTTCAGCACTGGGACCGGCGCCGTGTTCTCCTCGAAGAAAACCGCTTCCGCGTCCGCACGAAGACGCACCCTGAAATAAGGGTACCGCTCCATCGCTTCATCGACAGCCTTTCTGAGGATCCTTCCGTCGACCATGTCCTTGAGCTTCATCGTCAGCCGGAACGTATGCGGATCGGAAGCATCCGTCTCGTATACGGTCCTCAATTCCGAAAACAGTTTCCGTTTCATCCTGTCCGTTCCCGCTTTTCACACAAACCTGCACACGTGGTCGACCGCAATGTCCGAGAAGCCATAGGCCTCGGCCTTCGTCAGCTTTCCGTTGCAGACGTCCAGGACGTCCTGTACCATGGCCTCGCCCATCTCCGTGAACGTCTTCGTCCCGTCGATGACCGGGCTTAAGTCGATGTCCATGTTGTCTTCCATCCAGGAATAGGTATGTTTGTTCGCGGTGACCTTGATGACCGGGACGATCGCATTGCCGGTGCAGGTGCCGCGGCCGGTCGTGAAAATGACCGCGTTGCAGCCGCCCGCGACCATCGACGTCACGGAGGAGATATCATATCCGGCGGTGTCCATGACCAGGGCACCGCTTTTTGACGGACGCTCCGCCTGCCGGAGCACCTCGACGATCGGCCGCGTGCCGCCCTTGAAGATGCAGCCGAGGCTCTTTTCGTCGATCGTCGAGAGGCCGCCCGCCTTGTTGCCGGGCGTCGGCTGGCCTGCGCGGCAGTCCTGCCCCGCGGCCTTCAGATGCGCCTCGTATTCTTCACAGACCCGGATGATCTCATTGTGGATCTTCGGTGTCGCCGCCCGCTTCGCGAGCACGTGCTCCGCACCGATCCACTCGATCGACTCGGACATCATCGCGGACGCCCCGAGGTCCACGAGCCGGTCTGAGAGCGCGCCGACGGCCGGGTTGGAGGCGATGCCGCTCGTCGCGTCGGAGCCGCCGCATTCGATGCCGAGCAGCAGTTCGGAAATGCCGCAGCGCTCCTTCTGCTGGAGGGCGGCCTGCGCAGCCATTTCCCGGGCGGCGCGCACCGCCTTTTCGATCGTCTTCAGGGTCCCGCCTTCTTCCTGGATGCCGAACGAGACGACCGGCTTCGAGGTCTGTTCGCGGATCTTGTCCGCGAGGGCCTTGTGCGGGACCGTCTCGCAGCCGAGCCCGATGATCACGACGCCGTAGACGTTCGGGTTCAGTGCGAAGCCCGTCAGGACCTTCTGGGACATGTCTGTATTCGCCTGCACGTCGGAGCAGCCGGTATTGAACACGATGTTCAC
>JAGDBR010000287.1 GCA_017958935.1 Lachnospiraceae bacterium
CTGGACATCGACCTTGACCGGGTACCGAAGAAATACGAAGGCCTCGACGGCACGGAGCTCGCGATCTCCGAATCGCAGGAGCGCATGGCGGTCGTCGTCGCCGAAAAAGATAAAGACGCTTTTCTCGCGCTTGCGGCGCGGGAAAACCTCTCGGCCGTGCAGGTCGCGGTCGTGACGGAAGAACCGCGGCTTCGGATGCACTGGAACGGCAAGACGATCGTTGACGTGAGCCGCGCCTTCCTGAATTCGAACGGCGCCGAGAAAGAGGCGGAGGCCCTTGTGAAGGCCCCGCGCTTTGCGGAGGAGCCCGCGGTCCGGAAGGATTTCGCGGAGACGCTGAAGGACGCCGCGGCGTCGCTTCGGTCCTGCTCGAGACGCGGCCTGTCGGAGCGTTTCGACTCGACGATCGGCGCAGGCACGGTCCTGATGCCGTTCGGCGGTAAGAACCAGCTGACGCCGGTCCAGGCGATGGTCCACAAACTGCCTGTCTTGAACGGCGAGACGACGACGTGCTCGGTCATGTCCTACGGTTTCGACCCGGTCCTGTCCGGCAAAAGCCCCTATCACGGCGCGTACAACGCGGTCGTCGAATCGGCGGCGAAGCTCATTGCGGCAGGCGCCTCCAGGGATGAGACCTATCTGACCTTCCAGGAATACTTCGAGCGGCTCGGCAGCCGTCCGGAGCGCTGGGGCAAGCCGCTCGCGGCCCTGCTGGGCGCGCTGAAGGCGCAGCTGGATCTGAACATCGGCGCGATCGGCGGAAAGGACTCGATGAGCGGTTCGTTCGAGGATCTCGACGTGCCGCCGACGCTCGTGTCCTTCGCGGTCACGGCGGAAAAGCTGGACAATATCGTGACGCCGGAGCTGAAAGCGGCCGGGAACAGGCTGTTCCTGGTCCTGCCGAAGACCGGCGAGGACGGGCTGCCGCAGGCCGAGGACCTGATGAAGAAATGGGACGCGGTCACGGCACTCATGCGGTGCGGCACAGTCGTGTCGGCCTACGTGCCGGGCGCGGAAGGCGCGGCGGTCGCGGCCATGAAGATGGCAATGGGCAACGGTCTGGGCGTCGCCTTCGAAGAAGAGGCTTCGGAAGACCTGCTGTTCGGCGCGCACTACGGCGCGCTGCTCGTCGAGACTGCCAAGGGCGCCGTGCTGCCGGAAGAACTGGGTGCAGTGCCGGCCGGCACCGTGACGAAGAAAGCGGCGCTGGAACTCGGCGGCAAGCTCGTTTCCGTGAAGAAACTGCTGGGGATCTACGAGGAAAGGCTGGAAGCAGTCTATCCCTGCAACGACGCCGAGGCGGACGAAACGGCCGCGAGGACGGAGCTGCTGGAGGAACTCGAAAAGACCGTACAGCAGCGCGAAGCGAAGGCCGAAAAAGGCATCGCGCCGGCTGCGCATTATACGGCAGCCGTGCACACGGGCATCGTCCGTCCGCGCTTCCTGATCCCGGTCTTCCCCGGCACGAACTGCGAATATGACAGTGCGCGCGCCGTGGAAGCGGCAGGCGGCGAGGCGGAGATCTTCGTCATCCGGAACCGGAGCGCCGAAGAGATCGCGTTCAGCGTCAGCCGTTTCGCGGACGAACTGAAAAAGGCGAACGTCGTCTTCGTTCCCGGCGGCTTCTCGGGCGGCGACGAACCGGACGGCAGCGGCAAGTTCATTACCGCGTTCTTCCGGAACGCGGCGGTGAAGGACGGCGTCGGCGCGCTGATGGAGCAGCGCGGCGGCCTGATGCTCGGCATCTGCAACGGCTTCCAGGCGCTGATCAAGCTCGGCCTCCTGCCGTACGGACGCATCACGGAGCCGGACGAGAACGCGCCGACCCTGACGTTCAACGTCATCGGGCGCCACCAGTCCCGCCTCGTTCAGACGCGGATCGCCTCGACGCTTTCGCCGTGGCTTTCGCTCCGGAACCC
>JAGDBR010000288.1 GCA_017958935.1 Lachnospiraceae bacterium
ACGCGGCCGGGAAGAAGTAAGCGGAAACAGACCGCCGCAAGCCGTGCGCTGCACGGTCTGCCGCAAGTAAAGCCGTGCGCGGCACGCGGCCTGCCGCATGAAAAGCAAAACACAGGCATAAGAAACGGCCCCTGCGGTTCACAAGATACCGCAGGGGCCGTTGTCTGTTCGTTTTTACCGTTTTACTCCGTCCGCAGCGCTTCGACCGGGTCGGACTTCGCCGCCTTCCGCGACGGGATCAGGCCGCCGATCACGGTCAGGATCACGCTCAGCGCGATCAGCGCGAGCGCCGACCGAAGCGGCAGGAAGGCGTAGATGTATTCGCCCGTCAGATGCTGGATGATCAGGTTCGCCGGGATCAGGATGAGCCTTGTGAGCAGCACGCCGATCAGGCCCGCGAGGAAGCCGATGATGATCGTCTCGGCGTTGAAGACCTGCGACACGTTCCGCTTGCTCGCGCCCATCGCGCGCAGGATGCCGATCTCCTTCTTCCGCTCCAGCACGCTGATGTAGGTGATGACGCCGATCATGATCGAGCTCACGACGAGCGAGATCGAGACGAAGGCGACGAGCACATAGCTGATCGCGTTGATGATGTTCGTGACGGACGACATCAGGATGCCGACGAAGTCGGTGTACTCGACCATCCGGTCGTACTCCTCCCGGTCCTCCATGTCCTGATTGTAGGCGTCGATCGCGGCCTTGATCGCGGTCTTGCCTTCGAAATCATAGGGATAGATGTTGATCGACGAAGGCTTCGCGGGATCCGCGTAGCCGAACTTCTGCAGGTTTCCGTTATAGGTCGAGGAATCCGTCGACATCAGCGACTGCAGCAGCGCCATGAGCTCCTCTTCCGTGAAGTTCAGGCCCATGGCCTCGGCGAACGCGTCCTGGTCGAACCGGAAGGACTCGCCGAGCTGCTTCGAGAAGTCCTCCATCATCTTCGGCATCGCCTCGGAGATCTTCCGCGTGATCGTGCTCATGACGGACTGCATCGCCTTCGAGATCATGTTCTGCACGCCGGAAGCCAGCGACTGCGTGAACTGCCCGACGGTCGCGGCAAGCTGTGCCTCCAGCCCGCTCGTGTCCACGGACCGCTCGACTTCATCGGCGATCAGCTTCTGCGCTTCTTCCGTACCCATGTATTCCTCGAACGATTCCGAGAACTTCGAAAGGACCGGCGTCCCGTTCTCTTCGGCGAAGGCATCATATCCTTCGACGAGCGCTTCGCCGAGCGCCTGCACCTTGTCCTGCGGGATCGACATTTCCGAGAGCTTCGCGATCAGGCCTTCCGCCCCGGTCCGGAGCGCTTCGGTCCCTTCCTCTGTCGCCAGATACGCGCGGATCGTCTCGACCGTCCGGTTCTCGGGCGGGATGTCGTTCTCGGCGGCATACCGCTCGAAGCCCGAGATCACGGCCTCCGCGAAGACCGCGAGGTCCTCCTGCGTGATGGCCTGGGTGCCGACCTCCGAGACGATCTCTTCGATCCCCGCCGTCAGCTTCTCCTGCGCGTCTTCGCTGCCCATGTAGTCGGCAAGCGCTTCCGGCAGCTTCTCCCAGTCGGTCTCCGGGTCGGCCGCCGCGTATTCGCCGTAGCCTTCCAGAAGCGACGTGAAGGTCTGCCGCATGCTGTCCGCCGAGAAGTCGAACTTCACGCCGGAAAGCAGGCTCGAAACGTCCATCGACGGAAGGCCGACGTTCAGGCCGGACGGGTCGATCGGGACGTCCACGTCCGAAAGGTCCATGTCGCCCAGCGCATCCGCCGGGTCGAAATCCATGCCGTCCAGGTCGAATTGGAACGCGTTCTTCATCGCGTCCTCGTCGACCGTGAACAGGTCTTTCATGTCAATGTCTGTTTTCTCCCGCTCGCCGAACTTCACGCCCGTGACCACGTCGGTCGCGGGATCCGCAAGCTGCTCCTGCACGATCCGGCGCCCCGCGGTCCCTTCCATGCAGTGATACAGCAGGCTCGCGGGGTAATAGATGCCTTCGCTGAGCATCGCGTTCTCGGTGTCTTCCTTCAGCTGGACGACGCCCGTCACGACCAGGTCCTCCGCGTTCTCGCAGAGCCGGTTCATATAGTCGCGGTCCTCGCTCTTGTCGGTCCAGACACCGTAGGCTTCGTCTTTCACGTAAATGTCGGCCGGGAAGATGAGTTTCAGCTTCCTGCCGATGAAATCGTTATAGGTGTAGGTGCCGGCTTCCTCGTCGATCTTGACTTCATTGCCGGCAAGGAATTCGGCCATCAGCGCCGCGAGCGTGCCGGCGTCCTTCATGTTCAGCGCGTACAGATACGTGTCCGACAGGTATCCGCCGCGCGAGATCACGACGACGAGCTCGTTGTGCTTCTCCGGCCAGCGGCCGGCTTTCACGGCGTACTGGTCCTTGAACAGCACGTCGTTCGACGGCAGGACCGAGAACGAATCCATGGCCCGCGAACTGAACGAGGAGAACATCGACGCAAACGACGAGAGCGTCGAGGAATAGCCCATCGACGCGGCCATCGTGTCCGGATTCACCTGGCGGTAGCCGTTCTTGTCCCCGGCGTAGATGACCGGCGTCAGGCCGTACGTGTACTCGATCGCGTTCGCGTAGGGCCGGATCTTCGTCGTATCCTCTTCCAGATAGACCTTCAGGCTCTTTAAGTCGTTCGTTTTGAACGTGGAGAACAGGCGCGAGATCGTCTGCCGCTCCTTGACCTCGGCTTCGTCGAACTCCGGCGGGTGCTCCTGCGGCAGGATCCCTTCGATGTCCAGGCTCATGCCCGTGATCGTCAGCGGATAGCCGCGCAGCGTGTCCTCCTCCGTCCGTTTGATGTAGTCGTTCACGCCGTTCGACAGCGCCAGGATCAGGGCGATGCCGATGATGCCGATCGAGCCCGCGAACGACACGAGGATCGTCCGCGTGAGCTTCGTGCGCAGGTTGTTGAAGCTTAAGGACAGCGCGGTCATGAAATTCATGAACGCCCGTCCGAGGTTCTGATGGACCGCAGGCACGTCGGCTGCCGGGTCGAACGGGTCCGTGTCCGACGTGATCCGTCCGTCCTTCAGCCGCACGATACGCGTCGCGTACCGCTC
>JAGDBR010000289.1 GCA_017958935.1 Lachnospiraceae bacterium
GTGCTTCGTCTATAAGACGATGAAGCTCCCGAAGGTCCTGAATACGCTGAAGGCGGCGAAGCAGCACCTGGCGATCGTTACCGACGAATACTCCGGTACGCTCGGCGTCATTTCAATGGAGGACGTATTGGAACAGATCGTCGGCGACATCTGGGACGAGACGGACGAGGTCGAGCCCGAAGTCGTGGAAGTCAATGACGGCTCCTACGAGCTTGACGGTGACATGATCATTGACGACTTCCTGGAGCTGACCGGCATCAGCGCGGAGACATTCGACTACGAATCCGGCACGATCGGCGGCTTCTGCATCGAATACCTCGAGAAGTTCCCGAAAGCCGGCGACCGCTTCACTTATGACGGTTATGAGATTGTGGTTGAGGAAGTGGACGACAGACGCGTGACGAAGGTGCTTGTAAAGCGGACGGTAGAAGAGAAGGAATAATCGGAAATTCCATGCGGGCCCTGACAGCATTATGCTGCCGGGGCCCGTTTTTTAAATTCGTACGTATTTCACGGAAACGGTGTAATCTGTTTCCGGTTGCTGCGACTTCGGAGGATGATGACCAGACGGAAAAGATATGTACCCGCCTTGCCGGACAACAATCGGAAAACCGGGCACATATCAATGCCTTGTCAGAACTTTCCGAATTCAGACTGATATTGCCACATTCCGTCTTCCTGTTTCTTCAGCGAGAGCAGCTGCTCTATCATCAGCCAGCCTTCATATTTTCCGGTTCCGGGAATCCCGTTCATTCCGTACCAGCCGGTGTTCTCCGGATCTGAAGGAATGACGTAATATCTGACCGAGGCCGTGACCGAAGTTCCGTCAGAAGAGGCGCCCTGCAGATTATAACCGTATGCCGCATAATCTGCGATCCCGAACAGGCTTTCCGGTTCAAGGCCGTTCAGAAATCCCGGAAGAGCTTCGGTCAGAAAGACAGTCATCAGCTCATCCGCATCCCCGTCACATTTGAAGCGGATCCTGGAATAATCGGATTCGAAGTTGTCATAATCCCGCCTGATGATCTCAATCATCATTCTTGCCGGGTTTCCCGGATAAGTCCCGATATCTGCGGTCCAGAATGTCTTTTCGCCAGGGCCCTCATATGTCAGAATGTTGACAGACTCATGCGCATAAATCCGGACGGTCCGCGAAACGTCTTCGGAAGTCAGAAGGAACACTGTCGGAGCGGACGGAAGCGGAAGGTCGGCATCATCCGATGCCTTTTCCCATTTATACAGCGTCGGTATAAACAGGAACCTGTCGCGGTGATTGGAATCATTCAGTACATACGACGGATACGGAGTTCCGTCATAAGAAAGGGAAAACGACACGTTTCCCGCAGAGAAAACGGCCCGAATTGCATCTTCCGGAGACGCGACAATGCCGGTTTCGGCGGAGGGAGGAGTCTGTTCGGGGCCGGTAACAGACGGCGGGACTGTTTCGGAACCGGGCAGGGAGGACGTTTCCGCAGAAGAGGAAACGGTCGTTTGCGCTGCAGTGCCGTCATCCGGCTGGATGCAGGCGCAGAGGAAGACCGTCAGGGCAGCAAAAAGCACATACGGTAAATAGCTCATTTTCATAACAGTACGAACCTCAGAAAATCAGTTTTCAACTAAAAGAGCAATTGGATGATATGCTCTTTGCCATGTTGTGGTTGCAAGTCCGATCCGGACCCCTAATTGATTTGGAGAATAGGTATTACCGCCTCTGCGAATCTCGTCTGCCTTTTCCTTATCGTAGGGAATCAGTTTTTCTCTTGACAGATCAAAATCATAATCATAGCCGGAATTGTCATGCTGATCGATCTTCCATTGCCCGTTTCTTTTGTTCAGGTGGAACAGATTTGTTCCGAATGTCATGAAGAACGGATACAAATGCAACGAACCGTCCTCATCTCGGAAAACATTGTGTTCCGTCAGCCATTTCAGTTTAAACTGAACGTCAGCCTCATCTCCTTTGATTTGGATGAAATCAATCGTTAATGAATAAGGCAGTTTTTCGATGACTACCGTATCCCAGCCGGTGTCCATGCAATATTTGTAGTTGTCGACGATGTCCTTGAACAGTTCGATTTTATTCTGACACTGAATTGAGGACATGTCAAGAACGTCGGACAGGTCCGGATACTCCAGCGCATTGAACTGTTCATACGACGATTCGAAATAAAGTCTTACGACCTGTTCGATCTTTTGCTCTTCAGTAGGCGAAGCCTGTGCCTGAGAACCATTCAGAAAGCAAACGGACAGCAGGAATGCTGCTGCCAAACCAGTGATTATCCGGAATACATTTCGTTGTCTCATCGTTGCTTTCTCCTTTGCTTTTGATGTTGGATATTTATATTGTTACCAAAGAAGCTGCGACGCCATCAGGCAGGACTTTTGAATGAATTATCATCCGACCGACTGCGCCGAATCCGATAATCTTAGTCTCCCCAAATACTTTTTGCTGTTCATTAGATTTCGGGTCTTCTATAATATATGTCGTAAAGGGACAGAAATAATCTCATCTGCCGGCTTTTTCCTGCGGGTTCATAAAAACTGGAGTCAGGCATTCGGAAAGATGGATGAGATTTTGCGCTGCTTTCTGCGACTAATATTATATGGAAACAAAGATGGACGATCGGACCATTAAAGAGCTCCTCTGTTCAAGGACTGAAAAGGGGCTTGAAGAACTGGAAAAAGCATACGGAAAGCTCTGCCGCAGGATCGCGCTGAATGTGCTCGGGGATCCTCAGGATGCGGAAGAGTGTGTGAACGATGCCTTTCTGGAGGTCTGGAACAGGGTCCCGTCCGTAAATCCGGTGTCCGTCTGCGCCTATCTATGTCAAACAGTCCGGAATATCGCCGTCAGCAGGCTTCGGAAAAAGAACGCAAAGAAGAGGGCTTCCGCCTACAGTATGGCGATGGAAGAACTGGCAGAAGACATTCCCGCCTTTACCGACGTGGAGAAAGAGATACTGCAGCGTGAACTGATCGAAGAGATCGCGGCGTTCGTCCGGACACTTCCGGAAGAGAGCCGGATCCTTTTCATGCAGCGTTACTGGTATGCGGAACCCGTGCCAGCCATAGCAGAGGCGGTCGGACGAAGCAGCCATTACGTATCGGTAAAGCTTTCCCGGATCAGGAACAGATTGAAACGCTATCTTACGGAAAGGGGCATCTGCATTCAATGAAGAACGAACTGTTGGAAAATGCCGTCGCCGGCCTCGATGAGGAACTCGTGGAGAGCACACGGGACATGACAAAGATCAGAAAGCGGGGCGCATACCGGCGGGCGGCGCTCCTTGCGGCAGCTGTCCTGATGCTGGCGGGCGCAGGCCTGTTTGCGCACGGCCTTCTGTCGGGAATAGAGCCTGAAAAGCCGTCCGTTGAGCCGGCAGATACGGCAGAGGAGAGCAAAAGCGGACCGCATGCCGGTACGCCGGGCAATTACAGCGTCGCATTGGCGAAGTATCCCGAAATGCCGGGGATGGAGAAGCTTGTGAAGCTGCAGGCCGAACTGAAGGCCTTGGCGGACAGCACGCTGGATGCGGCGGAAAAAATGCGGCAGGAGGAAGAACTGCTCAAAGAGTATGCGGCGTGTCAGAAAGCGATCCTTGCAGAACAAGACAGCCTCCGTGCGGACGGCGTGGAAGAAGCTTATCAAAAGATCCTGGAGGCTTATACGGAAAGAACAGCTGAAAAGCTCTTCTTAGAGAACAGAGGCGATAACGTCTTGTTTTCGCCCGCAAGCCTGTATCTGGATCTTTGCATGCTGGCGGAAACGGTCAAAGGGGACGCCCGGGATGAGCTGCTGATGCTTACGGGCCTTAAGGATATCGGAGAATCAAGAAAACTGTCGGATTCGATCTTCAGGAACCTGTACAGGACGGATGCCAGCGGGCAGACATTTCCGGCAGATTCGGTCTGGCTCAATGCCGGGACGGCCTTTCGGGAGTCTGCCGTAAAGGAACTGGCAGCATGGCACCGGGCGGACGTGTTCTCTGTACCGATGGGAACTGCCGAAGCAGACGCGGTACTGAAAGAGTGGATCAGCGGCAGGACCGGGCACCTGTTAAAGGATGCAGTGGAAAAGATCGAAACGTCTGACATCCCGCAGGTCCTGCTGGTCTCGACGCTGTTTTATTCCGATAGCTGGTGGACCCGTTTTTCCAAAGAACTGACAGCGAAGGGTACCTTTTCGAGCGCGTCCGGGAATGCGGCCGAGGCTGATTTCATGCATACGGCTTCGGTGGACGGGTACGTCAGGGGAGAAAACTATACGATTGCGGCGCTGCCGATGGAGAGCGGCGGATCGATGGTCTTCCTTTTGCCGGATGAAGACACTTCTTTGTCTGAACTGACCAGGGAAGGTCTGGTTGCTTCTGCCCTTATGAAGTGGCAGGACGGTGAAGAAAGGCCGCAGGCCGATATCCGCTGGAGCGTTCCGAAGTTTGAAGTCAGCGCGGACCTGTCGATGGTCGAGACGCTGAAGCAACTGGGCATACAGAAGGTCTTTCTGCCGGGAGAAGCAGATTTTACACCGCTGTTTGACAGTCCGGGAGACGGCCGCTGCGTATCATCGATCCGGCAGGCAGGATGCGTGCGGATCAATGAAGACGGATGCGAAGCCGCATCATATACCCTGATCGGGATCACGGACACCTTATCTCCGGAGGTATCGGAGCAACGCATCGAAATGGATCTGAACCGCCCGTTCGCGTTCATGATCACGGGCGTTCGCGGACTGCCGCTGTTCATTGGCCTTGTCAATACCCTTTAAGAGGAACGAAACCGAAGAAGCCCCGGGCTTTAGCCCGGGGCTTCCTGCATTGAAAAGGTTTAAGGCGTTATTTGACCAGATAGTCGTCCGGATCGATGTCCAGATGATAGCGTTCGCAGAGGATATGCAGATTCTTTAAGACACCGTTGCCGACACCCACACCGAGATCCTTGTAATATTCCTCATTCTCGTATTCGATCTCGCCGGGCATGTAGACGGTCTCAACGCCGGGCTGCTTCTTCGCATTCTTCACTTCGTCCCAGATGCGGTCGATCCGCGCCTCAAATGCGTCCGTGTCGGTGAATTTGCTGATGTCCATCGCGACGAAGAGCGCGCCGGTGTCCTGCTCGTGTTCCATGTTGCGGTAAAGGTCGGTCAGGTCGGGATTTGACGTCGCGCCGGACAGGTCATTGCACAGGAACGAAATGATCATCGACAGAGCCGAGCCTTTATACGTGCCGAACGGCAGGACCGAGCCCAGAAGCGCTTCGGTCGCGTTGTTCGTCGGATTTCCTTCGCGGTCCAGCGCCCAGCCGTCCGGGATCGGCTTGCCTTCGATCTCGGCGAGGTTGATCTTGCCGCGGGCGACGACAGAGGTCGCGGCGTCAAAGACGAAGGGCTTGTGGTTCTTCGTCGGGATGACGACGCAGATCGGGTTCGTGCCGAACATCGGCTGCATCGAGCCGTGCGGCGGCATCGTGGGCGGTGCGACGGTGAACGACATGCCGATCATGCCCTGATCCGCGGCCCGCTTCGCGTAGTAATACGCAATGCCATAGTGGTTCACGCTGCGGGTCGTGGCGACCGCGACGCCGTAGATCTTCGCGCGCTCGATCGCCCAGTCCATGCTCTGTACGCTTGACACGACGCCCATCGCGTTGTCGCCGTCGACGGTCAGGGCCGCCGGGGCGTCATTGACGATGCGGACGTGCGGGTCCTTGTTGATGAGGCCCGCGTCGATGCGGTCGCAGTATACCTTCACGCGCGAAACGCCGTGAGAGGAGATGCCGCGCAGATCGGCCGAGATCAGGACGTCCGCGACGAGATCCGCGTGCTCCGGGCGAAGGCCCGCGCCGACGAAGATCTCGTGCAGCAGCTTATAGGTGCCGTCGATCGACAGATAATGCTCGAATTCCTGGCGCGCCATGATCAGTCCTCCGTCAGGCCGAGGGCTTCATAGGCCGCGCGGATGTTCAGGATGTCCATCGTGCTTTCGCCGGCCTCGACGCGCTCCATGATCTTCGCTTCTGCGGCTTCCTTGTCGATGGTCGCCTGCAGGACCGCCTCCGCCTCTTCGAGCGGAACGACCACGACGCCGTCATTGTCTCCGACGACGATGTCGCCGGCGTTGACCTGGATGTTGCCGATGACGATCGGGTTGTTGATCTTTCCGGCCTTCATCTTCGTCGTGCCCTTCATGCAGTAGCCGCGGGAGAACATCGGGAAGTTCAGTTCGCGGATCGGTTCGGTATCGCGGACGGAGCCGTTCGTGACGATGCCGGTGATGCCGGCCTTGATCGCCGCTTTGGTGATGATCTCGCCCCACGGGCCGCACTCGGTGAAGCCGTCCATGTCGACGACGAGGACGTCGCCCGGCTGCGCGATCGAGACCGCTTTGTGCAGCATCAGGTTGTCGCCCGGCGCCGCCTTGACCGTCAGCGCGCTGCCGCAGAGGTGCGCACCGAACCAGGCCGGACGGATGTCGCTGTTCAGGGCGCCGCGCTTGCCCATGGCTTCATGGATCGCGGCAGGCTGTAATTTCGAGAACGCATCCAGCAGCTCCTGAGACGGACGCGGGTGGTTCTTAATGACGTCATACATTGGATCATTCCTCCTGAAAAAGTATTGGATTGTGTAATAACCATAGCACATTTTGAAAAAAGAAGCAATGTGTTTGGGCATGAAATCGCCGGATCATGCAGAAGGAGAAGTCCGGGCGGCGGGCTGTTGTACTTGACATCCGGCACGGCCTTGGGTACACTGAAAACACGACAACAGTGTGTTTTTTGCAAAAGGAGGTAGTTATGGCAAAGATCCAGGGCATCGCCCATTACTGTATCGTGCAGAGCGACATGGAAGCCGGCCTGCATTTTTACTGCGACGTGTTAGGCCTGACCCGGTCCCACCAGGTGGTCAATGCGGACGGCACCGTGACGCAGAATGTGCTGCGCGTCAACGATCTGTCGTTCGTGGAGCTTTCCTATGAGGAGGAAGGGCTTCATTTTGCGCTGGACGGCCCGCAGAAGGGCTATGACCACGCCTGCTTCTACGTGGATAATTTAGACGAGTATGTCGAGCAGATCCGCGCGCTGGGCGCGCCGATCGATAAGGAGCCGCGGTACGGGAAGACAGGGCATTATCTTGCCTGGACGCACGATCCGGACGGAAACCGCGTCGAGATCTTCCAGTACGTACCCGGCGCCGCCGGCATGTAAGCCCGGAACGAAAACAGTGACGAAAAGACGGGGGAGACTGCTTTGACGGGCAGTCTCCTTCAGTATAACAGAGGAGAAAACATGGGCCTGATCGAAATGATCCGCGCGAAGGCGCGGGAAGACAAGAAGACGATCGTCCTCCCGGAGGGCGATGAGATCCGGACCGTCGAGGCGGCGGCGATCCTGAAGGCCGAGGGCCTTGCGGAGCCGGTGCTTCTGGGCGCGCCGGAGAGCGTGTTCGCGGCTGCGGAGCGCGCGGGCGTGAACGTCCGGCAGGTCCGCATCGAAGACCCGAAGAACAGCGAAAAAGCGGCGTCCTACGCGGCGAAACTGTATGAACTGCGCAAGGAAAAGGGTCTGACGCCCGAGCAGGCGGAAGCGCTGGTGAAGGATCCGATGTATTACGGCATCATGATGGTGAAGCAGGGCGACGCGGACGGGCTCGTGTCCGGCGCGGTGCATTCGACAGGCGACATGCTGCGTCCCGCGCTGCAGGTCATTAAGACGAAGCCCGGCACGAAAGTCGTGTCCTCGAGCTTCCTGATGGAGTGCCCGAATAAGGCGCTGGGCGAGAACGGTCTTCTGGTCTATGCGGACTGCGTCGTCATTCCGTGTCCGACGGCGGAGGAGCTTGCGTACATCGCGATCGGCGCCGCCGAGACCGCGAAGAAGCTCTGCGGCATCGAGGAGCCCCGCGTCGCGATGCTCTCCTTCTCGACAAAGGGCTCGGCGAAGCATGAGCTCGTGACGAAGGTGCAGGAAGCGACGGCGCTTGCGCACGAACTCGCGCCGGATCTTTTGCTGGACGGCGAGCTGCAGTTTGACGCGGCGCTGGTTCCCGAGGTCGGCGCGCTGAAAGCGAAGGGGAGTCCTGTTGCGGGGCGCGCGAACGTCCTGATCTTCCCGGACCTGCAGGCCGGAAACATCGGCTACAAGATCACCCAGCGGATCGGCGGCGCGTCGTGCTTCGCGGTCCTCCAGGGCCTTGACAAGCCGTGCAACGACCTCTCCCGCGGCTGCTCGGTCGACGACATCGTCAACACGGCCGCGATGACCGCCGTACAGGCACAGTAAGGCGGCGTTCGGTAAATTGCACAAAAAAACCGCTTAAAACAAAACAGCGGGAAACAGTTTCCCAAGGCCCGCCCGCAGCGCTTGTTCCGGGCGGGCCTTTTTATATCCGAAACCGTCCGAAAACCTTGACTTTTCAACGTTTTTAGAGTATCGTGGTACACAACTTTTCACGTTTTTGAACAGTTCTTTCACACCAAGCAGCAGCAGACCGTCTGCAACAGAAGGGAACATTATGGCGACAGTAGATGCCGAGAAATTAATGGAAGTAGCCAGCCGTATCCGTGAGATGCGCGAGATCACCGGTTTCAGCGAAGCGGAAATGGCGGAAAAGGCCGAGGTGTCCCTCGAGGAATACCGGGCCTATGAAGCGGGACAGCAGGACTTCCCCTTCACCTTCATACATAAGTGCGCACTGGCTTTCAACATCGGCATTACGGACCTGCTGGAAGGCAGGAGCGCGAACCTTTTATCCTATACGGTGACCCGCAAGGGGCAGGGACAGCAGACCGCGAAAGAGGACGGCATCAACATTGCCAACCTCGCGCCGATGTTCCGCAATAAGATCGCGGAGCCGTACTATGTCCGCTACGAGTTTTCGGAAGAACTGCAGGACAAGCCGATCCATACCGTGACGCATTCCGGCCAGGAGTTCGACTTTGTCATTTCCGGCCACCTGAAGGTCCGGATCGGCTCGCATATCGAGGTCCTCGCCGAGGGCGACAGCATTTATTACAATTCCTCGACGCCGCACGGGATGATCGCGATCGACGGGGCGGACTGCGTGTTCCTGGCGCTCGTCCTGCCGGGCGAAGAGAAGAAGGAAGAGGAAGTCCGCGAGACGCTGATGCCCGCGCAGCCGAGCCGCAGGCGGCTCGTCGGCGAGCATTTCGTCAACGTGAACGAATCGGTGACCGGCTATCCGCTGTCGATCGATTTCCGCGACGAGGACACCTTCAATTTCGGCTTCGACGTGGTCGACAGGATCGCGCGGAAGAATCCGGAAAAACTGGCCATGATCCATATCGACGGCGGTCATGTGGAACGGCGGTTCACCTTTAACGACATCAAACGCGCCTCGAACCAGTGCGCGAACTATTTCAAGGCGCTCGGCATCAAAAAGGGCGACCGCGTGATGCTGATCCTGAAGCGCCATTACCAGTTCTGGTTCGCGATCGTCGGCCTGCACAAGCTCGGTGCGATCGCGATCCCGGCGTCGAATCAGCTGCAGCAGCATGACCTTGAATACCGCTTCGAGAGTGCCGGCATCACGTCGGTCATCTGCACCGATGACGGCGACGTCGCGCATCAGGTCGAGCTCGCGGACGCGAACACGAAGACCCTGGTGAACAAGCTGCTCGTCGGCGGGAGCCGCGAAGGCTGGCGCGATTTCAATGCGGAGTGCGGCCTGTACAGCGCGCATTTCTACCGCAGCGAGGATACGCCGTGCGGCGACGACGTCATGCTGATGTTCTTCACGTCCGGCACCTCCGGCTATCCGAAGATCGCGACACATACGTATAAATATCCGCTCGGGCATTATCTGACGGCGAAGTACTGGCACGGCGTCTCGGACACGGGCCTTCATTTCACGATCTCCGATACCGGCTGGGGGAAGGCGCTCTGGGGCAAACTCTACGGCCAGTGGCTCTGCGAGAGCGCGGTCTTTGCTTACGATTTCGACCGTTTCGACGCGGCTGACATCCTTCCGATGTTCGCGAAGTACAATATCACGACGTTCTGCGCGCCGCCGACGATGTACCGCATGATGATTAAAGAGGATCTGTCGAGGTACGATCTCTCATCCGTCGAGTGCGCGACCGTCGCGGGCGAGGCGCTGAACCCGGAGGTCATAAAGCAGCTTGAAAACCTGGCGGGTCTGCACGTCATGGAGGGCTTCGGCCAGTCCGAGACGACTCTCGTCATCGGCAACCTGACCGGCGCGCCGA
>JAGDBR010000290.1 GCA_017958935.1 Lachnospiraceae bacterium
GGCGAAGAAGCGTTGGTGGTCGGCATCCAGACGCTGGCGATCGGTGATACGATCACGGTCAGCGGCACTCTGAAGAACTTTGTGAAGAATGAGACGTCGACGATCTCTTCAGGCGTCTCGGTCGTTTCGCCGCCCTGGCCTTCATTGCCGCCCTGGCTGCCACTGCCGGTCGACAGGATGAACTGTGCCGGGAACTGCGAAACGTCATAAGCGCCTTCCGCCGTCAGGAACGAATACTCGCTTGCACTGAAGGTGTCGTAATTGTTGTAGGTGCCGAGATACATGTCGGTGCCGTCGACCTTCGTCGTCAGCGTCTTGTAGGTCGAGTTGATCTCAAAGACCGTCGTCGCGGTATCCGTCAGCGAGATCTTCGCCTTCTGATGTCCGCTGTTGTCCTTGCCGTTCGCCGTCAGGGTGACGTACTTCTTCGCGCCCGTGCTGTCCGTGAAGGACAATGCCACGCCGCCCGTCACCGGCTCCAGCGTCACGACCGTCGCACCGTCCGCTGCTTCCTGGGTCTCCAGGAATCCGCGATCGCTGATCGTGCCTTTGAAATACAGCGCCTTCTTCAACGACTGCTGCGCCAATGCCATCTTATAGGACTTTCCGGCTTCCGGTACCACGCCGCCGACGTTGATCTTTTCTGTCTGAGGCTGCTCATTGCCGCCCTGATTGCCGGCGCCCTTGGTCACGGCGTCGAGCGTGCAGTTCGCGTCGAACTCGATCGTGGAGACGTCGTTCTTCACATAGTTCTTCAGCTGGCCGGTGACTTTGATCGTGTCGCCGACGGCCAGCGTCTGCACCGCGTCCGTCATGCCCGCGACGTCTGCGTTGCCCTTCATCCGGAAGCACTGGATCGGTTTGTCCTCGCGGCCGGTGACCTTGATCGTGACCGTGATGTTCTTGTAACCGGCATCGTAAGGCGTATTGACCTCAGAGATCACGCCAGTCAGGGTCTGCTTGCCTTCCAGCGCTTCGCCGCCCGGCAATGCATACGCCGCATCGACGATCTGCTGGTCATTGCCGTAGTTCACGACCGGATCCGCTGCGCCGACCGCCACGATCTGGACGAGTTTGCAGCCCGAGGTAAATTCATACTTCGACTTGCCGCTGTTCGAATCGACGAAGTGGGTCAGATAACCGGTGACCTTGATCGTGTCGTTCTTCTTAATGGTGTCCGCACCGTCGCCCTTCATGCGGTAGCAAAGAACCGGCTTGTCGGTCTTGCCCGCGACCACGATGGTGACGGAAACGTTTTGGTAACCGGCATCGTATGGCGTGTCCACTTTCGTGATCACGCCGGTCAGCGTCTGTTCGTCTTCCAGGGACTCCTTGGGAGGCAATGCATAGAGCGCGTCCACGATCGCCGCTTCGGAAGCAAAGGTCTGCGTCGTATGGTCGCCGACCGCCACGATCTCAACGAGGGTGCAGCCCGTGTCGAATTCGATCTCGGACTTGCCGCTCTTGGAATCCACGTAATGCTTCAGGATACCTTTGACCTTGATCGTATCGTTCTTTCTGATGGTGTCGGCGCCTTCGCCTTTCAGACGGTAGCACTTGATGGGTTTGTCGGTCTTGCCTGCCACCACCATGGTGACCGTGACGTTGCCGTAGGAAGCGTCATACGGCGTGTCTACCTTCGTGATGACGCCCGTCAGGGTCTGCGGATCGTCCATCGAATCGCCGGGCGCCAATGCATACGCTGCGTCGACGATCTCCGCCTCGGAGCCGTACTCCTTAACCGGAGCCGCTTCGCCGACTTCGACGATCTCTTCCAGAATACAACCGGCGTCGAACTCGATCGTGCCGTTGTAGTTCTTGATGATGCCCTTGACTTTGATCGTATCGTTCTTCTTGATCGATTCCGCGCCTTCGCCCTTCAGACGGTAGCACATGATCGGCTTGTCTTCCCGTCCGTTCACGACGATGGTGACCGTGACGTTCTTGTAGCCTTCATCATACGCGGTATTCACCTTCGTGATGACGCCGACCAGCGTCACTTCCTCGTCCATGGCTTCGCCGGGCTGAAGCGCATACGCCCGGTCGAGGATCTCATCCATGTCGGAGGCGCTGACGATGTTCAGCTCGTATTCGAAGGTCCTGGAGGAAGATGCATCACCCTTCGTCACGGTGAACTTCAAAACGACCTTTTCGCCGTTCACGGCGTCGGGGTTGATCTTCACCAGATACTGTCCGTCTTCCGGACCTTCGATGGTGACGTACTCTCCGCCTTCTGCCGCTTCCCAAACGATTTCCACGTCTTCACCCTGGAATTTCGTCTTCGAAGGAAGCTTCAGCGTCGAGGAGAGTTTGTTGTTCTTGCCGGGTTTATAGAATTCATAAACCATCTCGGCTGCGCCGTCGGCAAACTCCTCGTCGGAAAGGCCTGCCTCAGTTTCCGGTTCGGTTTCGGGTTCGGTCACCGTCTGCTGAGTGGGCTCTTCCGTGGAAGGCTCCTCGTTCTTCCTGCAGCCGAACGCCGCCAGAAGCAGCATGGCCGAAAGAAGAACCGCAAGGACTTGCAATAGTTTCTTCATCTCTTTCTTCTCCTAATTCTCTTATTGCATGCGCCCTAAGGCGCAATCTGTTCGAATCAGCCGCTTACTCGACAACAGCGATGTCCTTCAGCGTGAATACCTTGATCTGATACGCGCCGTTGTAATAATCCACGACGCCGCGCACGTTGATGGTCTTTCCGAGATAAGCATCGTCGGTCACCATGTTTCCGTCTTCGTCCACGAGGACCGTGGTACGGACGTCCACGCTCGTTCCGTCAGGGGCGGAGCAGGTCAGCGTCATGGCGCCTTCCGATTTTCCGGATTTGGTGGTGTAGATCTTATCCACCCGGAGCCCTTCCATCGTAATGGAGGTACTCATGACGAGTTCCGCATAATCAAACTCTTTTTCTTCTTCCTGCGATTCGCCTTCTTCATTCTTCGAGGTGATGGTCACGGTCTTTTTCCCGCTGAACGTCGCGGGATCGATCACGCAGAAATCCGCTCCCACGTCCTCTTCCACCAGCGCGCAGGATTCCTGCGGCTTTCTCGCATTGTACTTGATGCCGGACACCTGATAGGTGCCGCCCGCTTCATAGTACTGAAGACTTCCGATGAATTTCACCCGGTTTCCGAGTTTCGTGAACGACAGGACGTCCGGATCCGCGGCATAGCCGAGATAGACGGAGGTGCCGTAGTTTA